>DASPNK010000560.1:0-4566 GCA_035626575.1 Planctomycetota bacterium
CGCGGCGAGACGTTCGACGACCTCGTGACTCTGCAGGACGTCCGCGGCATGGTGCACTGTCACACCACGTACTCGGACGGCGGCGACTCGGTTCTCGAGATGGCCCGCGCCGCCGAAGCGCTCGGCTGCGAGTACCTGACGATCACCGACCACTCGCCGACCGCGCACTACGCGGGCGGCGTCGAGGTCGACCGCCTCAAGCGCCAATGGGACGAGATCGCCGAGGCGCAGGAGCAGGTGTCGATCCGGCTCCTCCGCGGCACGGAGTCGGACATCCTCGCCGACGGGGCGCTCGATTACCCCGACGCGGTTCTCGAGAAGCTCGACGTCGTCATCGCGAGCATCCACTCGCAGATGCGCATGAGCGAAGACGTGATGACCGAGCGCCTGCTCCGCGTGATGAGGCTGCCGGTCTTCAAGATCTGGGGGCATCCGACGGCGCGCCTCCTGAAACGCCGCGAGCCGATCTCCTGCCGCATGGACGAAGTGCTGGACGCGATCGCGGAGTCGCGGGCGGCGATCGAGATCAACGGCGACCCGCACCGCCTCGACATGGCGCCCGAGTGGGCGAAGCGCGCCCGCGCCCGCGGCGTCCGGTTCGTGCTGTCGACCGACGCGCACGCGACGGGGGAGATGCGAAACCTGCGCTGGGCGGTCGCGCTGGCCCGCCGCGCGGGCGTCCGCCGCGGCGAAGTCCTGAACGCGCTTCCCGTCGACCGTTTCAAGAAGGCGGTGCGCCCCGTCGCCTGAGGTCGCGGAGGGACGGCGCCGGCTCGTCTGATTCCCGCCCCGCCGTGTCGGCCGGAGACCGACGATGCGGGCGCGTCCTCGGGCTTCGCCCCTCGGGGCGGCGCTCCGCTCCTTCCGACCGGACCGCACCGGAAGTTCTGTTGACCGCGGGACGTCCGGCGCCGAAGATCCGCGTCGCGCGCCGCGCGGAGGCCCCGAATGCGTGGACTGATCGGAGAGATCGACCGGCTGCTGCGAGGCAGACTCACCGCCGAGCAGGACCTGCGCGAGGGGCGCATCGGCGGCGCGTCGCGGGCGTTCGCGCTCGCGAGCGTCCTGCTCGGCGTCGTCTACGGCGCGTTCATGGGCATCTACGGCGCCACGCGGAACGTCCGGCCGTCGTGGGAGCAGTGGCTCGCGACCACCGTGAAGCTGCCGCTGCTGTTCCTGCTGACGCTGGCGGTCACGTTCCCGTCGCTCTACGTGTTCTCGGCCCTGAAGGGCTCGCGCCTCGGGTTGTCGGACACCGTGCGCCTCCTTCTCGCGGCGATCGCGGTGAACCTCGCGGTGCTCGCGAGTTTCGGCCCGGTGACGGCGTTCTTCACCGTGAGCACGCACTCGTACCCGTTCATGGTGCTGCTCAACGTCGCCTTCTGCGCGATCTCGGGCTTCGTCGGCGTCGGCTTCCTGCGCAAGTGCCTCCGCATCCTGTTCGAGTCGCCGAATCGCGCCGCGCCGCCGGCGCCGCCGGCGCCGCCCGCCCCCGCGACCCCGGACGCGACGGCGCCCGCGCCCGAAGGCGACGGAGTCCCCCGCGGCGCGGACGCCTCCGGAGCGTTCGACGACGTCCCGCCGTCGCCCGTCCGCGACCTCGCCGCGGAATGGGAAGCCCTCCGTCGGCGCGCCGCTCCGCTCGCGCCGCGCCCGCAGCCCGTGGACCCGGCCGGCGCCGTCTTTCGCGTCTGGGCGATGATCTTCGCGGTGGTCGGCGCGCAGATGGGGTGGATCCTGCGGCCGTTCATCGGCGCGCCGAACCGCGAGTTCGAGTGGTTCCGCAAGGGTCGCGAATCGAACGTCTTCGAGGCGATCGTTGGCGCATTCCGCAACCTCTTCGAGTAGGCGCGGGCCGTTCCGGTTCGTCGACGACCTTCTGCGGGCGCGCCGCGATCTCGCGCCCGACGCCGAAGGCCTGCCGTGGGTCGGGATCCTTTCGGTGATCGTCGTCTGCGGTTTCGGCTACGGCTTCACGATGGGCGCATGGGGTCTCGGGACCTTCGGCTTTCGCCCGAAGCAGGCGCTCTTCTCCGGCCTGAAGGTGCCGATCCTGCTCACGCTGGCGCCGTTCGTCTGCCTGCCCAATTTCTTCGTCGTCAACACCGTGCTCGGGTTGCGCGACGATTTCGCCACGGCGTGCCGCGGCGTGCTGGCGTCGCAGGCGGTCGTCGCCGCGACGCTGCTCGCGCTCGCGCCGGTGACGGCGACCGGCTACGCGTCCGTCGCGGATTACGCGACGGCGGTGGCGATCAACGGCGCGCAGTTCCTCGTCGCGTCCGTCGCCGGCCAGATCGCCCTCGCACGCTACTACCGCCGGCTGATCGCGCGCGACCGGCGCCACCGCGCCGCGCGCAACGCCTGGCTCGTGCTCTACGTGTTCGTCGCGATCCAGTTGGCGTGGGTGCTGCGACCGTTCGTCGGGGCGCCGACCATCCGCACCAGCTTCTTCCGACAGGAGGCGTGGAGCAACGCCTACGTCGTGGTGGCGGAAGTCGTCGTGAGCGTCGTCACCGGGAAGTAGGCGGCGCCGCGCCGAGCTCGGCGGCGCGCGCGCGGAGCCGTGCGCACGCCGAGACGAACGCGGCGTGGGACCACGTGAGCGGGGAGACCGACAGCGGCGCGCCGGTCAGCGGATCCAGCTGCTCCGCCATGATCCCCGACGGCAGGGCGCGCCCGACCGCCCAATCCAGCCAGGAGACCGCGGGCTCCAATTCGAGCGCCGACGTCGCGCACGCGATCCGCCACTCGGCGAGCCACAGCGTGCAGACGAACCACGGGTTGCCCGGGACCCGCGGATCGTCTTTCACCACCTGGTGGAACCAGTCGGTTTCATAACGCGCGACGCCGCCCACGGGACCGGCGACGGAGAGCTTCTCCGCGACGGCGTCCATCGTGCGCACGAGCCGCGGGTCGCCCGGCGGCAGGAGGTCGAAGAGGAAGAGCCCCGCGAGCGACGCGTCGACTTTCAGGTCGTGCCGGTAACCGCCGCGGTCGTCGCGCACGCCCATGCGCACGAACCGGCCGAGCTCCTGGTGGTAGAGGTACTTCTCGAACCCCGCCTTGATCTCGTCCGCCGCCGCCGACCACCGCTGCGCGGCGGCGGCTTCGCCGAAGGTCTCGGCGAGGCGCGCTGCGCCCTTCAGCCCGCCGTACGTCGCGGCGACGGTGAAGGCGTGGACGCCGTGCCGTTCCTCCCAGAGATCCCACGTGGGAAGCGGCAGGCCGGTCGCCGGATCGCGGAAGGCCGCCATCCAGTCGGCGGTCCGGCGCACGAGCGCGTCGTAGACCGGCGCGAGAAACTCGAAATCGCGATAACGCGCGTGATGGCGCTCGAGGGCCCAGACCACCAGCGCGGTCTCGTCCTCCTGGATCGGGAGCTGCTCCGCGCCGTCATGGATCCACGGGTGCCACGACGAGGCCAGCGAGCCGTCGGGGTTGTACTTGTGCAGGAAGTACCCGTCGGCGGAGACGTGCTGCGCGCAGAAGGCGAAGAACCGTTCGGTCAGCTCGGGATAGCCGGCGTCGTCGAGCGCCCGCGCCACCAGCGCCCCGTCGCGCGGCCAGCAGTAGGAGTACGAGTCGCGCGCGTAAGAAAGCACGTCGGTGTCGTTGGCGGCGAGGATCGCGCCCTCGTGGTCCACCTGCGTCCGCACCGTGAGGAGGCTGCGGCGATAGGCGCGGACGTGGCTCTCGCCGAGCGGCGCGGCGTCGTCGCCCGGCTGTCTCGACCACGATCGCCAGAAGACGCGCGTGCGCTCGAGCCACGTCGCGGGGCCTTCGGCGATCACCGCCTCCTGCAGCGCGACGGCGTCCTGGTACCGCTCGGCGGCGATCAACCAGACGAACGCCTCGCGCCGGCCGCGGGGCGGCAAGGCCAGCGTGAGCGCGAACGTCGAGTCGACGGCGCCCTGCGCGATGGGGTGCAGGTCGAGCGCTCCGACCGCCTCCGCCTGCCCCGCCGTTCCGCGGCCCTCGTAGTACTTCCGCGCGCCGCACGCCCACTCCGCGAGGCCGTGCACGCCGTCGACCTGCGCGTTGATCAGGAAGTAGCGGCGCCGCTTGTAGTGGACGAGCGCCTTCGATCGGAAGTCGCGGAACGCGGTGATGCCCGCGTCGCTTTCGAGGATCTCGAGGTCGTGGTGGAAGAAGAGCTTCGCCGAGACGGGTTCGTCTCGGAGGTTGCGCACCACGACGCGGCGGACGAGAACCGGTCGCTGGTGGTCGACCGCGTCGGAAAACCGGAGCTCGAGACGCGCCGCGTCGCTGGTCGCGGTGACGTCGGTCACGAGAGTGTCCGTCTCGTACTTGAGGTCGAGCCGCCACTCGGAGTCGCCGACCCAGGTGGTGCGGTCGTCCGTCCGCACGCCGACCCGCGAGGGGCGGCCCATGGTGTGGTTTTCAAGGCCCGCGTGAGGGAAATACAGCTCGCGGAGCCGGTACCGGTCGTCGAAGGCGACGAGCAGCCGGCCGTTTCCGAGGGGAAGGTCGCGGGGCATGGAAGGCGCGGGAGTCTACCCGCGGTCCGCTCCTTGACGCCTCCTCCGAGGCGCACCTACCATCGCC
>DASPNK010000561.1:0-4728 GCA_035626575.1 Planctomycetota bacterium
GCTCGCCTGGAAGCTCGCCGAAGCGGGGCGCGACGTCCTGTTGCTCGAGCGCGGCGGGTATCTCCCGCGCGAAAAGGCGAACTGGGACACGAAGGCGGTCTTCTCCGAGGGCCGCTACAAGGCGAAGGAGTCGTGGCTGGACCGGGACGGCAAGCCGTTCCATCCGGGCATCCACTACTACGTCGGCGGCCAGACCAAGGTTTACGGCGCGGCGCTGCTCCGCATGCGGGAACGCGACTTCGGCGAGGTGCGGCACTTCGGCGGCACGTCGCCGGCGTGGCCGATCTCGTACCGCGACCTCGAACCCTGGTACGGGCAGGCGGAAGCGCTGTACCGCGTGCACGGCGAGCGCGGCGTCGACCCCACGGAACCGTGGGCGAGCACGCCCTATCCGCATCCCCCGCTCGCGCACGAGCCGCGCATCGCCGAGCTGGCCGACGACCTCCGTCGCGCGGGCGTCACGCCGTTCCCCCTTCCCGTGGGGATCCGTCTCGACGAATCGCGGCGTGAGGCGTCGCCGTGCGTGCGCTGCGACACCTGCGACGGCTTCCCCTGCCTCGTCGACGGCAAGGCGGACGCGCATGTGACCTGCGTGCGTCCCGCGACCTCGCGCCCGGGCTTCACGCTGCGGACCGACGCGTACGTCGAGCGGCTGGAGACCGACGCCTCCGGCGGGGCCGTGACGCGCGCCGTCGTGCGCCGCGGCGGCGCGCTCGAAACGTACGAGGCGGACGTCTTCGTGGTCGCCTGCGGCGCGGTCAACTCGGCTGCGCTGCTCCTGCGCAGCACGAACGACGCCCACCCGCGCGGCCTCGCCAACCGGTCGGGCGCGGTGGGCCGTCACTACATGTGCCACCACAACTCGGCGCTGCTCGCGATCTCGAAGCGCCCGAACCCGACGGTCTTCCAGAAGACCCTCGCGTTCAACGATTGGTACTTCGACGCCGACGACTCCGACCTTCCGCTCGGCCACGTGCAGATGCTCGGGAAGTCGAACGCCGAGATGCTGCGGGAAGACGCGCCGCGTATCGCGCCCGGGTTCGCGCTCGACTTTCTCGCGAAGCACGCGCTCGACTTCTGGATGACGTCGGAGGATCTGCCCGACCCGGAGAACCGCGTGACGCTGGAACGCGACGGGACGATCCGGCTCTCGTACGTCGAAGGGAATCTCGAAGGGCACCGCCGGCTGTACGGGAAGCTCAAGGCGTTGATCGAACGCCTCGGGTGCGAGAAGCATCTCTTCCCGCAGGGCGTGTACCTCGGCAAGAAGATTCCGATCGCCGGCGTCGCGCATCAGTGCGGCACGGTGCGGTTCGGACGCGATCCGCGCACGTCGGCGCTCGACCCGGACTGCAAGGCGCACGACGTCGACAACCTCTACGTCGCCGACGCGTCGTTCTTCCCCTCCAGCTCCGCGGTGAACCCGGGGCTGACCGTCATGGCCAATGCGCTGCGCGTCGGCGAGCGCATCCTCGCCCGGCTGAGCTGAATGCCGCCGGGCGCGGCCGACGCGACGCGCCCACAGCCCGGAGTCTCCATGAACCTCTCCCGGACCTTCGTCGTCGCGGGCTGCGTGCTCGTCCTCCCGCTCGCCCTCGGGTTCGCGCGCATCGCTCCCCGTCCGGCGGCGCCGTCCGCCGACCCGCCGCGCCTCGAAGTGCGCGGCGTGATCGGAGTCGCCACGACGGTCGTCGATCTCGACGCCGCGACGGCGTGGTACCGCGACGTACTCGAGTGCGTCGCGGTCGCCGAACGCGAAGAAGCCGGAGACGCCGTCGAGCGGCGCTACGGCGTTTTCCCGGCGCGCGTGCGGGCGGCGTCGCTGCGGCTCGGCGCCGAGCGCCTGGAGCTCGAGCAGTTCCTGGCGCCGGAAGGCCGCCCGCATCCGCGCGGCCGGCAGGGCGCCGACGCCGACTTCCAGCACCTCGCGATCGTCGTGCGCGACATGGGCCGCGCCTACGCCCGGCTCCGCGCCGCGCGCGTGGCGCATCATTCGCCGGGGCCCCAACGGCTGCCCGACCGCCTGCCGGCCGCCGGAGGCATCGAGGCGTTCTACTTCCGCGATCTCGACGGGCATCCGCTCGAGCTGATCGCGTTCCCTCCGGACAAGGGCGCCGACCGCTGGCGCGCGCCGTCGCCGCGGCTGTTTCTCGGCGTCGACCACACCGCGATCACGGTGCGGACGACGGAGGCGGCGCTCGCGTTCTACGAAGGCGCCCTCGGTGCGCGCGTCGCAGGGCGCTCGCTGAACGACGGCGTCGAGCAGGCTCGGTTGAACGCCGTCCGCGGCGCACGCGTGGCGATCACCGGCCTCGTCGCGCCGGCGGGCCCCGGAGTGGAGCTGCTCGACTACCTCGCGCCGGACGACGGTCGCGAGGCCGATCCCGAGCTAAGGACGTGCGACGTGGTATGCAGGCGGACGATCTTCGCGGTGGACGACGCCGACGTCGCCGCGGCGGCGCTTCGCGCCCTCGGGGCGCCCCTGGTGTCCGACGGCGCGGTCGACGCCGTCGACCCCGAAGGCGTCGCGATCCGTTCGGTGCTCGCGCGCGATCCCGACGGTCACATGGTCGAATTCCGCGCGACGACGCCTGCGCCCGCGCGACACGGCGGCGGTCGCGGCGGCATCCAAGGCGGGCGATGATCGACGCCGAATCGAAACGCCTCCTCGAGGCGAAGTCGGGCGCCGCCGCCTGGCGGCGCTGGGGCCCCTACCTGTCCGAGCGCCAATGGGGCACGGTGCGCGAGGATTACTCCGCGGACGGCGCGGCGTGGGATCACGTCACCCACGACGCCGCGCGCTCGAAGGCGTACCGCTGGGGCGAAGACGGCATCGCCGGATGGAGCGACGACCTTCAGCGGCTGTGTTTCTCCGTGGCGTTCTGGAACGGGCGGGATCCGGTCCTGAAAGAGCGGCTGTTCGGGCTGTCCGGGCCGCAGGGCAACCACGGCGAAGACGTGAAAGAGCACTACGCGTACCTCGACGGAACGCCGTCGCACGCCTGGATGCGCATGCTCTATAAGGCGACGCAGCGCGAGTACCCGTATGCGGCGCTCGTCGAGGAGAACCGCAGACGGTCGAAGGCGGAGCCCGAGTACGAACTGCTCGACACCGGAGTCTTCGACGAGGACCGCTACTTCGACGTGACCGTCGACGTCGCGAAGGCGGCGCCCGACGACCTCTGCATCCGGATCACGGTGCGGAACCGCGGCCCGGAGGCGTCCACGCTGCACGTCCTGCCGCAGCTCTTCTTCCGCAACACCTGGAGCTGGACGTCCGACGCGGCGCGACCGCGGCTCGCGCTCGCCGCGCCCGGCGAGGTCGAGGCCGAGCACGCCGAGCTCGGGACCTATCGGCTCTATTGCGACGGGGCGCCCGAGATCGTCTTCTGCGACAACGACACCAACGTCCGGCGCCTCTACGGCGTCGCGGACGCGCGCGGGTATTTCAAGGACGGCGTCGACGATTACGTCGTCCGCGGCGTGCGCGACGCGGTCAATCCCGCGGCGTTCGGGACGAAGTGCGCCGCGATCTACCGGCTCGACGTGCCGGCGGGCGGCGCGGCCTCGGTGCGGGTTCGACTGACCGCGACGCGGCGGGCGCGACCCTTCGCGGACTTCGACGCGATCCATGCGCGGCGCCTCGCCGAGGCCGACGCGTTCTACGCCGTCGTGCAGCGAGGCGTCGAGAGCGACGACGCGCGGCTCGTCCAGCGCCAGGCGTTCGCCGGCATGTTGTGGTCGAAGCAGTATTACGGCCTCGACGTGCCGCGGTGGCTCCGCGGCGATCCGGCGCAACCGGCGCCGCCGGAGGCGCGGCGTCGGGGACGCAACCGCGACTGGGAGCATCTCAACAACGCGGACGTGCTCTCGATGCCCGACAAATGGGAGTACCCGTGGTACGCGACGTGGGACCTCGCGTTCCACTGCATCCCGCTCGCGCTGATCGATCCCGAATTCGCCAAGGATCAGCTCACCCTGCTGACGCGCGAGTGGTACATGCACCCGAACGGGCAGATGCCCGCTTACGAGTGGGCGTTCGGCGACGTGAATCCGCCGGTGCACGCCTGGGCCGCGTGGCGCGTGTTCCAGATCGACCGCAAGCGCGGCGGAGGGGCGGGCGACTTCGAGTTCCTCGAACGGGTCTTCCACAAGCTCTGCCTGAATTTCACCTGGTGGGTGAATCGGAAGGACGCCGAAGGGAGGAACCTCTTCCAGGGCGGCTTCCTCGGGCTCGACAACATCGGGCTCTTCGACCGGAGCGCGCCGCTCCCGGGCGGGGGACGTCTCGAGCAGGCCGACGGCACGGCGTGGATGGCGATGTACGCGCTGAACCTGATGCGCATCGCGCTCGAGCTGGCGACGCGGAACCCGGTCTACCAGGATCTCGCGACGAAGTTCTTCGAGCACTTCCTCCACATCGCGGGCGCGCTCAACGCCGTCGGCGGCGAGGAGGGCGAGGCGCTTTGGGACCCGGAGGACGAGTTCTTCTACGACGTTCTCCACGACGCCGCGGGCAGGCGCCGCAGGCTCAAGGTGCGGTCGATGGTCGGCCTCGTGCCGCTCTTCGCCGTCGAGACGCTCGATCCGGAGCTGCTGGAGCGGGTTCCCGAGTTCACGCGGCGGCTCGAGTGGTTCCTCGAGTATCGGCCCGATCTCGCGGCGCTGGTGTCGCGTTGGCGGGAGCCCGGCGTCGGCGAGCGGCGGCTGCTCGCCCTTTGCCGCGGC
>DASPNK010000562.1:0-2389 GCA_035626575.1 Planctomycetota bacterium
TGAGCATTTCGCGGCCTTCTCCGGCTTCTCGGCGAGGTCGTAGGTGAACGGGCCGCCCGCGGCGCAGTGCTCCGCGACGGCCTGCTCGATGCATTCGGCGCCGCGCGCGAGGGCGGCGTCGTTCCGGCGCTCGCCGAGCCACGCCAGCGCCTCCTTGACGGCGAGGATCATCGCCACCGGGTTCATCTGGTCCTTCCCGGTGTACTTGGGCGCCGAGCCGTGGATCGGCTCGAACATGCCGTGGTGGTCGCCCACGTTCGCGCCGGCAGCCATGCCCATGCCGCCCTGCAGCACCGACGCGAGGTCGGTGATGATGTCGCCGAACATGTTCGTGGTGACGACGACGTCGTACCACTCGGGCTTCGTGACCAGCCACTGGGTGTAGGCGTCGACGATCGCCGTCTCCTTCTCGATCTCCGGGTACTCCCGGCCGATCTCGAAGAACACCTCGGCGAAGAGGCGGCATCCGTGGAGGACGTTGTCCTTCACGACCGCGGTGACGCGCTTCTTGCCGTCGGCCGGCGCGCCGCGCTTGCGACGGCGGCAGATTTCGAACGCCTTGCGGATGACGCGCGTCGAGCCCTCGCGGGTGATGACGCGCGTGTCGATGCCCACCTTCTTCACGTCGCCCGGCGCGAGCATGCCGCCGGTCGGGCTGTAAAGCCCCTCGGTGTTCTCGCGCACGATGACCATGTCCACTTTGCCGGCCTTCCACACGGCGCCGTGCTCGCCGTGCACGCGGTGCGTGACGCCGGGGTAGAGCTTCACCGGACGGACGTTCGCGTAGAGGTCGAGCTTGGTGCGGTTGCCGAGGACCGGCGAGTGGCCGGCCATGTGGCCGTTCGACATCAGCGTCGGGCCCGCGCCGTCCGGCGACGGCCATCCCACCGCGCCGAGAAGGATGAGGTCGGCCGCTTTGCACTTCTCGAAGCTGCCGTCGGGCCAGTCGGAGCGGCGGCCGTGCGCGAGGTAGTACTGCCCGCCGCAGGGGATCTCCTCGAACCCGAAGCGAAGGCCGAGCGGCTCGGCGACCGCGCGCAGGACGCGCAGCCCTTCGTTCATCACTTCCGGTCCGATCCCGTCGCCGGGCAACGTCACTACGCGGTAAGTCATCACACGTCTTTCGTTCGGCGGGCGGCGACCTCGCGCCGCGCCGCGGGGTTCAGTAGGCGCGGGCGTAGATCACGCGGCCCTCGGACGGCCGGCCCGAGACCGGGTCGACGCCGGGGCGGCGCAGCTCGACGGGCCCCTCCGCCGCGGCGAGGCGGTCGGCCAGCGGGATGCAGCGGATGGTCGCCTTCAACTCCGCCTTCACGCGCGCTTCGGTCTCCGCCGTGCCGTCCCAGTGCATCAGGTAGAAGCCCGGGCGCGACTCGATCCGTTCGCGGAACTCCTCGTAGGAGTCGCAGACGTAGGTGGACTTGATGCGCGCTTCGACGGCGCGGTCGTAGAGGGCGGCCTGGGCGCCGTCGAGCGTCGCCTCGAGCCACTCGGGCGTCAGCTCCGCGGCCTTCACCGGCGTCTTCGAGCGGTCGTGGCGCACGACGGTCATCGCCGCGGAGTTCTGGAGGTCCTTCGGTCCGACCTCGACGCGGAGCGGCGTGCCGCGCTGCTCCCACCAGAAGAACTTCTCCGGCGGGCGCAGGCCGTCGCGCAGGTCGAGCACGATCTTCTGGCCGCGGTACTTGCCGTCGCAGAGGACTTCGACGATCTCGCGCCCGCCCGCGAGCTTCTCGGCGCGCGCGAGCGCGTCTTCGCCCGCCAGCTGCGCGACGAGTCGCTTGGCGTAGGAGAGGACGGCGTCCTTCTCCTCGTCCTTGCGGTAGATGGGCACGACGGCGGCGAGGACCGGCGCGACGGCGGGCGGCAGCACCAGCCCCTCGTCGTCGGAGTGCGTCATGATCAGCGCGCCGATCAGCCGCGTGGTCACGCCCCACGACGTGGTGTAGACGTGCTCGCGCTTCTGGTCGCGCGTCTGGAACTGGACGTCGAAGGCCTTCGAAAAGTTCTGGCCGAGGTAGTGGCTCGTGCCCGCCTGGAGCGCCTTGCCGTCCTGCATCAGCGCCTCGATGCAGTAGGTGTCGTCGGCGCCGGCGAAGCGCTCGCTCGGCGTCTTGCGGCCCTTGATCACGGGAATGGCCAGCACGCTCTCGCAGACGTCGGCGTAGACGTCGAGCATGCGGCGCGTCTCCTCTTCGGCCTCCTCCCGCGTCTCGTGCGCGGTGTGGCCCTCCTGCCAGAGGAACTCCATCGTGCGGAGGAAGAGCCGCGTCCGCATCTCCCAGCGGACGATGTTCGCCCACTGGTTCATGAGGACGGGCAGGTCGCGCCAACTCTGGATCCACTGCGACCACATGTGCCCGATGACCGTCTCGGAGGTCGGCCGGAC
>DASPNK010000563.1:0-5955 GCA_035626575.1 Planctomycetota bacterium
CCATCCTCACGAAGGGCCAGAAGCGGCTCCTCGGAGTCCTGCTGGCGTTCGCGGTCTTCATGGTCGCCAACGCGGCCTATCTCTGGCTCTCGCCGCCCGAGAAGTCGATCCTGCCGGCCTTCTACCAGTGGATGCTGGTGCTTCACGTCGGCGTCGGCCTGCTGATCCTGCTGCCGATGGTCGTGTTCGTCGTCGCCCACCTTCCGCGGGCGCTGGCGATGCGGAACCGGCGCGCGATCTGGACGGGCGTCGTCATCACCGCGACCGCGTTCGCGCTCGTGGCCACCGGGTTCTTCATCTTCGAGCGGGCGAACAGCGCGGAGAATCGCTGGGCGTTCTGGTCGCACCGCGTGCTGGCGCTGGTGGTGCCCGCGGCCTACGGCCTGCATCGGTTCTGGTCGCACTTCCGCCCGACGCGGCGCGTCGTGCTGCGGGCCGCCGTCGTTCCCGTGCTCCTGGCGGCCGCGTTCCTCGCGGTCCACCGCGCCACGCTGCCGGAGACGCCGCCCGAGCCGCAGGCGTTCGTCGCAAAGCCGCCGGACGGCGTCGATCCGTGGCGCGAGCGGTGGCCCGAGGAAGGCGCCAGCGGCGCGCCGCCCGCGAGCGTGTTCTTCCCCGCGGCCACGCGGTCGATCACAGGCGGGTTCCTGCCCGCGAACCTGCTCACCAACGCCGACGTATCCGACGCGGCGACCCTCGCTCGCGACATCGAAAAGCACGGCTTCGCGGTGGAGGCGCAGATCGGCGCCGCGCAGTGCCTCCGGTGCCATCAGGACATCGTCGAGCAATGGGCCGCGTCGGCGCACCGCTACTCGTCGTTCAACAACCCGTTCTACCGGGCGGCCGTCGAAGATCTGCGCGAGGAGCCTCACGGGCGCAAGCGGTCGAACTGGTGCGCCGGCTGCCACGACCCCGCGATCATGATGGCCGGGAACATGGAGCAGGACATCCGCCCGGAGATCCCCGAGTCCCAGGCGGGCCTCACCTGCCTCGCGTGCCATCAGATGGACGAGGTGCACGGAGTGGGCGGCAACGGCAACTACCGCATCGCCGACGAGCGTCCGTCGCCTTATCTGTTCGCCGGCGCGAAGGGCGGATTCCTCGCGGAAGTCCACGACCTGCTGGTGAAGTCGAAGCCCGACGTCCACAAGCGCGACATGCTGAAGCCGGTCTTCCGCACGTCGGAGTACTGCGGCACGTGCCACAAGGTCTCGCTCGATACGGCGGTCAACAACTACCGCTGGTTCCGCGGGCAGAACGAATACGACGCGCATCAGGACTCGGGCGTGTCGAAGAACAACGCCCGCACCTTCTATCTGCCGGAAAAGGCGCGGAGCTGCCAGGACTGCCACATGCCGCTCGAGGACGCGCCGCTCGGCGACGTCGCCGCGAAGAACGGCAAGGTGCGGTCGCACCGGTTCCTCGGGCCCAACACCGCGCTGCCGCACGTCCGCGGCGACGCGAAGACCCTCGCGCTCATCGAGGAGTTCCGGAAGAACCGTCTGCGCGTCGACGTCTTCGCCGTGCGCGTCCAGGAGGGCGAGACGGCGCGCGAGGCGACGGCGCCGGATCATCGGCCGGTCGCGCTGTCGGCGGGGCGGCAGGTCGAGATGCACGTCGTCGTCCGCAACCGGGACGTCGGACACGCATTCCCCGGCGGCACGCTCGACTCCAACGAGGCGTGGGTGCGCGTCGAGGTGTTCGACGAGTCGAAGCCCGACGCGCCGCTGTTCGTCAGCGGCGAGATCGATCCCGCGACGAAGCGCGTCGACGCGCACGCGCACTTCTACCGCGTGGTGTTCGTGGACGAGCAGGGCCGCGAGGCGCATCGCCGCAATCCGCAGGACTTCCGCGCCGCGGCGCATCTGAAGACGATCGGGCCCGGCACGGCCGACGTCGTGCGTTACTCCTTCACGCCGCCCGCCGACGCGACGGGCAAGGTGCTGAAGGTCCGCGCCGCGGTGATGTGGCGGAAGTTCAACCGCGCCTACACGGAATACGCGTGGTCGAAGACGATGCCCGGCCGACCGGTCCCCGACCTGCCGGTGTCGACGCTGGCGAGCGGCGAAGCGCGCTTCGCGGTGGTGGCGGGCGACGCGCCCGAGCCCGCGCAGCTGGATCCCGTCGCGGTGGCGAAGGACTGGACGCGCTGGAACGACTACGGCATCGGCCTTCTGCTGCAGGGCGACACCCTCGGCGCCGAGAAGGCGTTCCGCCGCGTCGCCGAAGCGGCGCCCGACCGCGTCGACGGCTGGCGGAACATGGCGCGCGCGGCGCTGGCGGACGGCGCCAGCGTGCGCGCGATCGAGCTGCTGCAGGAAGCGGAGAAGCGCAAACCCGGCGACCCGCAGACGGCGTACTTCTTCGGCGAAGCGCGGGAGAAGACCGGCCAGCTGGACGAAGCCGTGCACGCCTACGCTCGCGCCGCGCAGGTCTTCCCCGACGACCGCACCATCCACCAGAAGCTGGGCCAGATCCGCTACCGGCAGGGCAAGTACGAGGAGGCGCTGCTTGACAACCTCCGCGTGCTCGCGATCGATCCCGAGGATCGGACCGCACATCACCAGCGGATGCTCATCTACCGCGCGCTCGGCGACGAGTCCGCGGCCGCCGAAGCGAACAAGGCCTACCGCAAGTACCAGATCGACGAGAGCGCCCAGAAGTGGACCAACGCCTACCGGCTCGCGCATCCCGAAGTGAACTTCGAGAGTCAGCTGATCCACGTGCACGCATTGGAGCCGCGCCGATGACCCGGGCGGTCCGAGTCCTCGCCGCGCGCGCCGCGTGGTGCGGCGCCGTCCTCGCGGCGGGCTGCTCCGACGAGAAGCCCGCGCCCGTCGCGCCCGTCTCGGCGTCGACCTACGCGCCCGCGGCGCCGACTCCCGAAGCGTCCGAGCCGCCGCCGAAGCTCGCGTACCGGGAGACGGCGCCGTCGATCGTCGGTGCGTTCGTTCACGAGACCGGCGCGTACGGCGAAAAGCTCCTTCCCGAGACGATGGGCGCCGGCGTGTGCGTGTTCGACTACGACGGCGACGGCGACGAAGACCTGTACTTCGTCAACGGCGACTACTGGCCGGGGCACGAGAAACCCGGCGCGCCGCGCCCCACGCCGCGCCTCTACCGCAACGACGGCGGCTGGAAGTTCTCCGACGTCACCGCCGCCGCGGGCCTTGCGCAGCCCTTCTACGGGATGGGCGCGACGGCCGCCGATTCGGACGGCGACGGCGATCAGGATCTCTTCGTCGCCGGCGTCGGCGGGTACCGCTTCTACCGGAACGACGGAGGCGTCTTCGTCGATGCGACGCGCGAGGCCGGCCTCGAGCCCGGGGGCTGGAAGGACGCGGAAGGTCGCGACCACGGGTGCTTCGCGACGTCGTGCGCCTGGTTCGACGCCGACGGCGATCGCCGCCCCGACCTCTTCGTCGCCCACTACGTCCAGTGGTCGAAGGAGACGGACATCTGGGCCTCCCTCGACGGGAAGTCCAAGAGCTACGCCGAGCCCGACAAGTACCAGGGCGAGTCCTGCCGTCTCTGGCGCAACCTCGGCGGCAACCGCTTCGAGGACGTCACGAAAGCCGCGGGCGTCGAGAATCGCGAAGGCAAGAGCCTCGGCGTCTGCATCGTCGATTTCGACGAAGACGGCGACATGGACGTCGCGGTCGCCAACGACAAACAGCCGAACTACCTCTACCGCAACGACGGCAAAGGCGGCTTCGAGGACATCGCCGAAGGGGCGGGCGTCGCCTACGCCGCCGACGGCCGGGTCCGTGCGGGCATGGGCATCGACTCGGGCTTCGTGGGCGACGTCCCGGGGCGCTGCGTGCTCGCCGTCGGCAATTTCTCCGCCGAGCCGGTGTCGCTCTTCGAGCGGCGCCCCGGCGGCGAGGAATTCTTCATCCGCGTCGAAGACGTCACCGGCGTCGCCGCCGTCACCCAGCCTTGGCTGACCTTCGGCCTGCTCTTCGTCGACGCCGACCTCGACGGCCGCGACGATCTGCTGATCGCCAACGGCCACCTCGACCCGGCGATCCAGACGGTGCGCAAGGAGACGCCGTACGAGGAGCCGCTGCAGTTCCTCCGCAACGTGCGCGGCAAGCGCTTCGTCGATGTGACGGCGCACGTCGGCGCCGACTTCGGCAAGCCGCGCGTCGGGCGCGGCCTCGCCTGCGGCGACCTCGACGGCGACGGCGATCTCGACCTCGTCGTCACCTCCAACGGCAAGGCGCCGTCGATCCTCCGCTGCGACGGCCCGACGCCCGCCTCTTCCGTGCGCGTGCGCGTGAAGGGCAAGGCGCCGGGAACCGACGCCCTCGGAGCGAAGGTCTCGACGACCGTGGGCGGCCGCGTCCTCGTGCGCACGGTCCGCACGGGCTCGAGCTACCTCTCCTGCTCCGAGAAGACGGTCACCTTCGGCCTCGGCGCCAATGAATCCGCCGGCGACGTGGTCGTGACGTTCCCCGGCGGCGCGAAGAGGACCGTCCCCGGCCCGCACAAGCCGGGCACGACGCTGGTCGTCGCCGAAGAGTGACGCGCCGCGCGAGCGTGCGCGTTCCGTCGCCCGCAAGCGTGCCCGAGGGGAGCGCAGGTCCGCCCGCCCGCGAAGCGGTGCGACGGACCTGCTCGCGGTGAACGCCGCCGCCTCGCGCCGCGCCGCGCGCGGCGCACGTCGGCGGCGACGCGACGACCGCGGGAGACTCGCCAAGCAGGTTCGTCGCCGCGCGCGCGAACCTGCGCTCCCGTTCTTCTAAGCCCGTTCCTGCACGGCAAAGCGCCGCGACGCGAACCAGAAGGCGGCGAGCCACAGGAACCACGAGGCGCGCTGCGCGAGGCCGAGCGTGCGGAGGTAGTCGAGAGGCCAGAGAAAGACGGCGACGAACGGGCTGCGGCGGTCGGCGGGCGCGACGCGGTCGAAGAGGAGGGGGATCACGTTCGCGGGGTCGATGCGCACGGCCGGGTCGGCGTCGCGGCGGAGGCGCGAGAGGATCGCGACGCCGCCTTCGCGTTTGAGATCGTCTTCGGTCACGCCTTCGATCCAGGTGACGCACGGGCTTCCGGCCGGTACGCCGTGGTCGTCGCTGAAGGAGACGCGCAGCAGGCCGCGCTCGCGGCACAAGGCGTCGAGGCGCGCGACGGCCGAGACCTCCTCCGCCTCGGCGGCGGGCGCGTCGGCGTGGCGGTTCCCCACCTCGAACCCGTCGGCGCCGGCGTCGACGAAGGCTTCGGGCGTCGGAAGGTTCGGGACGTGCTTCGCGCTCCGCCAGTGATGGGCGACCAGCACGAGGGCGCCGTGCGCCTTGGCGGCGCGCACCGCCGAGAGCGCGTCTTTCTCCGCGATCGCGGCGTCGACGGCGTGCGAGGTTCCGAGCACGAGCACGTGCGGGGCGGGCGTGCGCGGATGGTCTCCCCCGCTCCATTCGGTCCCGAGGGCGCCGTGCGCGATCGCCGCGGCGCGCGCGGGCCGGAAGTCGTGGCAGGTGGTGATCGCCCAGTCGACGCCGCGCGCCTCCTGCCGCTTCATGGCGCGCTCTTCGGTGTGCCGCCCGTCGACGGGATCGCCGCCGTGGAGGTGCCAGTCGACGAAGACGCCGCGCCGATCCTTCGCCTTGAACCGGTCGGGCGTCGCGCCGCCCGCGCAGAAGATCGAGACCCACGCCGAAGGAAGGAGCACGGCGAGGTAGAGCGCGAACCGCGCGCGATGCCCCTGCCGTGCGCGCCACGCGAGCACGGCGCCGACGGCCACGGCCAGAAACGCCGATCCGGCGACGAACGTGCGCAGACCGCCGACGCTTCCGCCGTAGAGCGGCGGCCCGAAGAAGGGCTCCAGGAGCTTGCGCGTCGTCGACGTCGAGGCGCGGAAGCCGTCCACGACGGCGCCCGACCCCGCGTCGCGCGCGACGTCCGGCAGCCGGAAGACGTGCGTGACCGCGAGCGCGAGCGCGACGCACGCCGCCCCGA
>DASPNK010000564.1:0-15940 GCA_035626575.1 Planctomycetota bacterium
TCTGGTTCACAAACGAGGAAAACGGATTGCGCGGCGCGAAGGCGTTCTTCGAAGCGCATCGGGACCGCGTGAAGGACTGCGTCGGGGCCTACGAGAACGACGGCGGCCTCGAGCCGCCGGCGGGCGTCGACTGGTCGTTCGCCCCCTCCGAGCGCCGCGGAGCGTCGCGGCCCGCGGCCGGCGCCGACTCGCGCCCCGCGGTCGATCCCACGCGCGTCGCGCGGGCGCGCGCGATCACCGCGTTGCTGGAGCCGCTCGGCGCCGGCGCGTTCGGCGAAGGCGGCGGCGGCGCCGACATCGGCGCGTTCCTCGCGGCCGGCGTGCCGACCTTGTCTCCGCGCACTCGCGGCGGCCGTTACTTCGAGTGGCACCACACCGAAGGCGACACCGTCGACAAGATCGATCGCGACGCGTTCGCGCGCCACGTCGCCGCGCAGGCGGCTCTTTTTTACGTTCTCGCCGACCTGCGCGAGCGACTGTGAGCGTGCGCGGGCGTCGCACGGACGAGACTCGTTCTCAACGAGATTTCTCCGCGCACGACGTCGCGCGGCTCTTGCCGTCGCGCCGACGCCGTCCATAGAATCCCGCCGCTCACGCGCCGCGCGTCCGGCGCGCGTCGGCGCCCGTTCACCGTCGAAAAGGATCCAGCCTCATGGCTTATGTCGTGACCCGCCTGTGCGTCGACTGCATCTCGACCGAGTGCGTCGACGTGTGCCCCGTCGACTGCTTCTACAAGCCCCTGACGCCGGGCGGCGACCTGCCGAACATGCTCTACATTTCGCCGAACGAGTGCATCGAGTGCGCCGCGTGCGAGCCGGCGTGCCCGTGGGAGGCGATCTTTCAGGAAGGCAACACGCCCGCCGCCGCGCAGGACGACATCGCGATCAACAAGCGTTGCGACGACGAGCGCGACAAGTTCGAGACGGCGGTCTACGAATCGAAGTCGAACCCCGACCCCGAGCAGGTCGCGGCGAACAAGGCCAAGTGGGGCATGGGCTGATCGCCCCCGCGCGGCGTCCGCGCCGCGCCGCCGCGCCCCGCGTCGCCTCGCGCGCCGCGGGGCGTCGTCGTTTCCATGGCCTGCGGGCGGACCCGGCGTCGTCGCCGATCGTGAACCGCCGCGGCCGCGTCGACGATGACCGCGTCTTCATGACCGCGACTCCGGAATCGCCGGGAGCGGCGCGCCGTCGCGTCGTTCTTCGGTTCCTCTCGATCCTCCTCGTGGCGAGCGCCGCGCGGGGTCAGGACTCGAGACCTGTCGACGCCCGTCCATTCGCGCTCGCCATGGAGTTCTGCGGGCGGTATGCGCTCTCCTTCGAGCGCGTCGACGAGAGCGATTCCAGACCGACCGATGGCGGTCGGCTTTCGCCGCCGGCCTACGACGCCGTCTGGGTCTGCCCGGACGAGATCTACGGCGCGCCGTGGCCCGGCGGCGACGTCTCCCTCACTGTCGGAGCGGAGGACGACATGTCGGTCTCGGTGGACGGCGCCGAGGTCGCGGTCGTCGAGCACGGCGACGCGGACGTCGTCGAACTGCCGCGCGTCCGCGCAGGGATGCGGCCGGGCGACGTGCTGCGCGTCCGGTTGCGGACCCGCGCCTTTCGCCCTGCAGCGACCGTTTCGTTCGACTCGGCGGCGTCTTTGCGCGCCGCGGCTTCGCGCGTGCGCGTCTTGCTCGACCTGCGGGCCTCGGCGCTCGGACGCTCTCCGGCGTCCGACGTCGAACGCGTCGGTCCGCTCGGGCTCCCGCGCTCCCTCCCGTCCTTCCGCTTCCCGGACGCCGCCCTCGACGTCGACGCGCTGATCGAGCGCCTTCGGGCCGTCGAGACGGCGACCGCCGACCGCGCGGCGCCGCTCGCGGGACGCCGCGTCTCGGTCTTCGTCGTCGCCGACCTCGACGGCGGCCCTGGCGCGAAGGGGGAGAGCGCCGCCGCCCGAAGAACCGCGGTCGCGAGCCGCGCGCTCGCCGTGCTTCGAGCAGGCGCCGCGCGCCGCGTGATGATCGGTCCCGTCTCCGAACTGAGGGTGCTCGCGCGCGAAGCGCCGGCGCTTTTCGAATCGCTCGCCTCCGCGGCACGTTCGGGCGCGGCGACGCTCTTCGTGACGCCGCCGACGGAGATCGCCGGCTTTCCCGCCGACGGCGAGGCGGCCCTGCGCGCCGCCGCACGGGACGTCGCGTTCGGCGCCGCGCGGCTCGGGGGCGTCCCGCGCCTGGCCCGGCTCGCGACGTTCGAACGCGACGCATCGGCGTCGACGCTCTTCGACGCCATGGATCTGCGCGGCGTGCGGGTCGACGCTCACGACGTATGGCGCCCTCCCTTCGACGTTCAAGGGTCGGAGGGCGCGCGAACGGCATGGATCGTCGAACCGACGCTCCCCGTCGATTCGCAGAATTGGATCGGCTTCGGAACGGCCTGCGCGGACGCCTTGGCCGAACTCGAACGGACGCACGGCTTCCCGGACGGTCCGGTTTTCGTCGACGTTGCGGACGTCGATGCCGCGCGGCGAAGCCTCGCGCTCCTCTCGGAACACGGCGCCGTGGCGGAAGCCGACGTCGGCGCCGACCTGCTCGCATGGACGGAGCGATTCCTCGTTCGGTGCGGCGAGGTCGCGCGACCGATAAGCGGGTTTCACGTCCCCCCGCCGCGGTTGGAACCGCTCGACGTCGCCGCCGTCGCAGACACGACGCGCCGCTCCCGCGGACGGGCCGACGCGCGACGGCTACGGAAGATCGAAGCGTCCGCGGCCGTCGCTCATCTTTTCGGCGGGGCGCCATATCCGGCGGGCGTCGTTCACGAAGCGTGGACGCGATTGATCGAAGGGGTAGAGCGGCCGGCGTCGCTCGAGGCCGCGCTGCACGCGGCCGAGGACTCGGCCGACGCGGCGCTCGTCGCAGGGACCGCCTGGCGGCTCGGGACCCAGTACGTCGACGCCGCAAACGCGCCGCCCGGCGCGCTCGCCGTCGTCAACGCGACCGGCCGAGAACGCACCGAGGCCCTCGTCGCGCCGCTCCTTCCGCACGAGCTCGAGTCGACGCTGGTGCTCCGCGATCCGGGGGGACGCATCGTTCCGTTCCAACGGCTCAAGGACTCCGCCGGCATCGCGTTCGTCGCGTACCGGGCGGCCGCCTACTCCGTGGTGGAAGCGCTCGCGACGCCGGCGCCGCCGGACTTCAAGCCGGCCGCGTTCACGTCGACCGTCCGCATCGAAGGCGACGTCCTGACGTTCGACAACGGCCTCGTGCGCGCGGCGATCGACGTCGTCGACGGCCGCCTGCTCGCTCTGACGCGACTGCCGTCGGACGCGTCGCCCCGCGAAACCGCGACCTCGCGTCCGGGCGACGCCGCCGGCTCGGAGATCCTGCGCGGAGCGGTCGCCGAGTCGCGCCCGTCGTCGCGCCGCGGGGCGTCGCGCGTTCGCGTCGTCGAAGACGGTCCTCTGGTCGTTCTCGCTCGAGCGGCCCCGACGGCCGACGATCCGCGCGGATTCGACTACGTGCTCCTGCGCGCCGCGCCTTTCCTCGAGGTGCGGCCCCGAACCGTGCCCGACGGCGCCTTCCGTTTCGAGCTCGAGACGCCGCGGCGATGGAAGTCCCTGGACTCCGAGGCGCCCTTCGGCCGGGAGAGGTTCTTCCTCGGATGGCCGACCTGGATGCTCTCCGGCCTCGCCCCCGCGTGGGTCGACCTGCACGACGACGGCGAGGGGCTCGCCGTGATCGCCTCCGCCGGCGTCGCCGTCGGCGTGCGGCGCGGCGGGGTCCTCGCGGAAGTCGACGCGGCGACGGTCGCGGCCGGCGGTGGCGCGTTCGCGCTGCTGCCCCATGCCCAGGATGCGGAGGAGGAGATCGAGGACGCCGCGCTACGCTACGACGCGCCGTTGCGGGTGACGCGCGTCCGACCTTCGGAGCGGGTCGGGTTGCCGCCGCTTCCCGTCCTCAACCGTCGGGCCGAAGAGGCGGGCCGGGCCGCGTGGCTGACCTGCGAAGATCCGCGGCTCCGCGTCGAGAGCCTGAAGAGGGCCGACGCCGGAGAGGCGTGGGTGCTGCGCATCGTCGACCGCGACCGGACGCGCCGGTCGGCGGTCTTCACGTTTCCGTTCGACGTCGCCTCGGCGGCGTTCTGCAGCCTCGACGAGAGGCCGGGCGCGCCGATCGAGGTCGTCGACGGAAGGCTTCTCCGATTCGAGACGCCGGGTGACGCCGTCTTCACGCTGCGCGTCACGCCCGCGGGCGAGTGACGTCGCGCTCCTATCCGGTCAGGACCGCAGCGGCATGCGCGCGGATCCAAGCGGGGAGACGGCTGCGCTTGGTGGGACTTGCGCCGAGCCGAGACGGCGGCTGGGAACGTGCAGGTCCTCGCGGGGCACGGCACGGTTTTCCTCGGGGCCGCGGTGCAAGGCGAGGACCGCGGAGGCCCGGCGCGGCGCGCAGCGCCGCACCGGCCCCGCATCGTGGATCGTTTGCCGCGCATCGGCGATCCGGCCGCCTGCGGCGTCCGCCGCCTCCTCGTCCGCCGCAGATCGACGGTCGGGCGCGTGCTCGGGGGCCGCGCCCCCTCGGCACGACGCACCGCGGTCCTCGCGGGGCACGGGTTCTCCTCAGGGGCCGTGACGCACGGTCCGCGGGCGATCAAGGACGCCTGGACCGCAGCGGTGCTCGTCCGCAAGGGAGCGGACGGCGCCGCGCCGACCGGCTACTCGGGTTCGTCGTTCGCCGTGCGGAGGCCGTAGCGGTCGATTTTCTTGTACATGTTCGACCGCTGCATGCCGAGGCGCTCGGCGGTGCGTTTGATGTTCCAGCCGTTCTCTTCGAGTTTCCGCAGGAGGTACGCCTTCTCCGACGCGTCCTGGAAGGCCTCGAAGTTGTCGATGGCGAAGAGATTCGACGGATCGGCCGATTTCGCGGCGCCGATGCCCCGGAGCTGCTCGGCGTCGACCTCGGGCCCCGGCGCGAGGAGCGCGGCGCGTTCGGCGAAGTTGCGGAGCTCGCGCACGTTCCCGGGCCACGGCTGCTTCTTGAGCTCGGCGAGCGCGTCCGGCGAGACCTTCAGTTCGGGGCGCCGGTAGCGCCGCGCATACTCGGCGAAGAAGCGCAGGAAGATCTCGGGGACGTCTTCGATGCGGTCGCGCAGCGGCGGCACGCGGATCGGGATGACGTTGAGCCGGTAGTAGAGGTCCTCGCGGAACTTTCCTTCCTTCGCCAGCGCCTCGAGGTCCTTGTTGGTCGCGGCGACGACGCGGACGTCGACGGCGATCGCGCCCTGGCCGCCGACGCGCTGCACCTTGTTCTCCTCCAGCACGCGGAGGAGCTTCGCCTGCGCGGCGAGGTCCATGTCGCCGATCTCGTCGAGGAAAAGCGTGCCGCCTTCGGCCTCTTCGAACTTGCCGATCTTCCGCGCATCGGCGCCGGTAAACGCGCCCTTCTCGTGCCCGAAGAGCTCGCTCTCGATCAGCTCCTTCGGGATCGCGGCGCAGTTGACGTCGACGAACGGCCCGCTCGCGCGGTCGGA
The DNA here is from genome assembly GCA_035626575.1 of Planctomycetota bacterium. GTDB lineage: Bacteria > Planctomycetota > CAIWVZ01 > DASPNK01. The sequence continues at coordinate 5,508 of DASPNK010000564.1, forward strand.
GAGCAGGTGCACGTTGCGGGCGACGAGCTCCTTGCCGGTGCCGTGTTCGCCGATCACCAGGACGCGCGCCGCCGACTCCGCGACGCGCTTGATGGTGTCGCGCACCGCGGCGATGGCGGCCGACGAGCCCATGATCTTCCACCGCGCGGCCAGCTCCTCGCGCAGCGTCTGGTTCTGCCGGCGCAGCGTCTCGGCGCCGATCGCGTTGCGGATGGTGAGCAGCAGGCGGTCCCGGTCGATGGGCTTCTCGAGGAAGTCGAACGCGCCTTTGCGCGTGGCTTCGACCGCCGTTTCGACGTTGCCGTGGCCGGAGATCATGATCACCGGCAGGCTCGGCCGCTGGGCTTTCATCTGCTCGAGCGCGTCGATGCCGTCGGCGCCCGGCATCTTCACGTCGCACAGCACCGCCGAAATCTCCGGGTCGTCGTGGACGGCGCGCAGGGCGGCCCGCGCGTCGCCCGCGTCGACGCAGTCGATGGACTCGTATTTCAGGATCATCCGGACGGCGTCGCGGATCGGTCTTTCGTCGTCGACGATGAGCACCTTCGGCACGTGAGGCTCCCGCTCCGGACCCGGCGCCTTTCGCGCGCGCAGGCCGCGGCGCATGATACGTGCCGCCGCGGCGCCGTCGCCGCGCCCCGACGATGTCCCGCCTCGACGCCATCGCCCGCAAGGATCCGCGCCTCGTCATCGGCCTGAACAGCGGCACGTCCATGGACGGCGTCGACGCCGCGCTCGTGCGTTTTTCCGGTCCCGGCGACGCCCCGCGCTTCGAAATCCTCGCGCACCTCGTCGCGCCCCACGACGCCGCCCTTCGCGAACGGCTGCTCGGCGCGCCGGCGTTTTCGACGGAGGAGGCGTGCCGGCTGCATCGCGAGCTGGGGGAGTCCTTCGCCGCGGCGGCCGCGGGCGTCGCGTCGGCGGCCGGCGTCGCGCTCGGCGACGTCGACCTGGTCGGAAGCCACGGGCAGACCGTCTGCCATCTGCCGGGCGCCTCGGGGGCGCCGACGTCGACGCTGCAGCTCGGCGACCTCGACGTCGTCGCCGCGCGCACCGGGCTCCCGGTCGTCGGCGATTTCCGCGCGGCCGACGCCGCGCACGGCGGCGCCGGCGCGCCGCTCATGCCGCGGCTCGACCTGTTGCTCTTCCGCGGGCTCGAAGGCGTCCTCGCGCTCAACCTCGGCGGCATCGCCTGCCTCACCTGGCTGCCCGGGGGAGACGCGGGCGTCCTCGCGTTCGACGTCGGCCCGTGCAACGCGCCGCTCGACCTCTTCGCGGCGCGCGCCACCTACGGGAGGCTGCGCTTCGATCTCGACGGCGTCCTCGCCGCCGGCGGACGGGTGCGCCCCGCGCTCCTCCGGCGCCTGCTCGAACATCCGTACTTCGCGGCCCTTCCTCCGAAGACCTCCGGTCGCGAGACGTTCGGCGAGGCGTACGCGCGAAGCGTCTGGGACGAAACCCGCGCCGAGCGCATCGGCCCGGAGGATCTCCTCGCGACGCACGCGTTCCTGGTCGGCGCCGCGACCGGCCAGGCGGTCGATCGCTTCGTCCCCGGCGGACGGGACGCCGTCATGCACGTCGTCGCGGCGGGCGGGGGAGTGAGGAACCCGGCGATCCGGGCCGGCCTCGAGGCGGCCTTTCCCGGGCGGCCGCTCCGGACGACCGACGAGTTCGGCGTCCCTTCCGACGCCCGCGAGGCGCTGCTCTTCGCGTTTCTCGCTCACGAACGGGCGTTCGGCCGTCCGTCGAACGTGCCCTCCGTCACGGGGGCGCGCGTCGCCGCATCTCTCGGCAAGGTCGCAGGCTGAGCCCGCGGCGCCTCCCGTTCGCGTTGACAGACGGGGGCCGGAACCTACAATGCCGCGACCTTTAAGGTTCGCTTGTGCGGCTCGGAGAACGCGACCAATCCCGGCCGGTCGCGCGCGCACGGGCTGAGTTCGCCTCGAACTGCGGAAAAAAGATCGAATTCCCGGCCCGAACGGCGGGACTCATTTTTGGAACGGGAGACAGACTCCATGACCCAGCGGTCCACGCTGCGGGCGGGCGCCGCCTTCGTGCTTCTCGTGTGCTTCGGGACGGCGGCCGTCGCCCAGGATCCGAAACAGCGGATCAAGGAGGCGTACGACCAGGTCCAGCGCGGGAAGAACGACGAGGCGCTCAAGATCCTCAACGACATTCTCGCGACCGACCCGTCCTCGGAGCAGGCTCTCGACCTTCGCAACGCCCTCGAGGCGCGGCAGTGGATCGACGTCTCGGTCGCCGACGGCCGGCTCGGCGAGGTGGTGGTGCAGCTCTTCGCGCGCGCGATGCCGGCCGCGGCCGGCAAGACGGGCGACGTCGCCGAGATCGACAAGCTGCTCGCGGAAGCGCGCGGCACGACCGACTGGGCGGCGCGTCGTAAGGCGCTCACCGCGCTCATGCACAACCACGGCGAGTACGCCGTGATCCGCCTCTGGAACGACCTCGGCCACTCCGAAGCCGAACGCCGCGCTCAAGCGATCGACTGGCTCCGCGGCCTCGGGGCCGACGTCGCGTTGCCGCTCGTGCAGACGCTGCGCTCGGACAACGCGATGATCCGCGCCAACGCCGCGATCGTGCTCGGCATGATCGAGGATCGCCGCTCCGTTCCGTACCTGATGATGGTCGCGGAGCGCGACGCCGACGAGTCGGTGAAGAGCGCCGCCGCCGCGTCGCTGCGTCGCCACGGCGCGTCGGGCGGCTCGGCCGTCGACGCGGGCGTCGCGCTCGCCGAGCAGTACTACCGCCGCGATCCTCGCGCGGTGAACCAGTACCGCACCGTCTACCCGGTGTGGACGCTCGTCAAGGGCGAAGAAGGCGCCGAGTCGCTCGTCGCCCACGAGGTCCCGCGCGACCTCTACCACCTCAAGCTGGCCGAAGCCGTCCTCTTCGACGTGCTGCCGATGCAGCCCGACCACGAAGCGGGCCGCACGCTCCTCGCCTCGACCCTGCTTGCGCAATCCAGGTTCGGCGCGGGCGTGGCGGGCGAAGGCGAAGAGGCCGCGGCCATGAAGACGGCCGCGATGCAGTCGCGGATCCTCGCCGCGGCGCAGGGGCCGGCGATCCTGAGCCGCGCGGTCACGACCGCGATCGAGCAGGGTCGCCAGGACGTCGCCGTCGCGGCGATCGAGCTGCTCGCCGAGATGGTCGACGCCGAATCGTTCGGCGACGCGCCGGGTCTCGTCGCGGCGCTGTCGGCGCCGACCAAGGCGACCCGCTACGCGGCCGCGCTGGCCGTCGCCCGCATCCGTCCGCGCAACCACGCCGTCGGCGATCAGGTCGTCGCGGCGCTGGCGCAGGCGCTCGGAGAAGACGCGTTCCGCACGGCGGTCGTCGTCGACGACGTCGGCGAGACCTCCCGTCGCATCTGCGCCGACCTCGAGGCGCGCCAGTGGTTCTGCGTGGCCGCCGCGAGCGGCCCGGTCGGCGTCGCGCGCCTGCGCGACTACCCGATCGAAGACGTGGTGATCGTGCGGTACGACCTGGCCCACGGCCACGTCTCCGACGTCATCCGCGCGGTTCGCGCCGACGAGCGCACCAAGGAGACGCCGGTGTTCCTGCTCGTCGAGGCCCGCGACATGGAGGCGGCCAAAGCGAACTGGGACGGCAAGGTGCAGGGCTTTATCGAGGCGCCGCCGGTGGGCGAGGCCTTCGAGCCCGCGCTCCGAGCCGCGACCAAGTCGCTCGACGTCGGCCGCGAAGCCGCGATCGTGACGGCGGCGGCCGCCGCCGAAGCGCTGGCGATGATGGATCCGCGCGGGACGGGCATGTCGTCGGCCGCGGCGAAGGACGCCCTCGCCGCGTCGCTCAAGGGCGACGACCGCGTGCGGATGCCCGCGGTGCGCGCGCTCGGGGCGATCGCCGATCCGTCGACCGAGCCCGCGCTGATCGCGCTGCTTACCGACGCCAACGCGCCCGAGAACGTGCGCGGCGAAGCGGCCAAGGCGCTGGCGCGCATCTCCCGCGCGGCGGGCCGCACCTCGCCGGAGTTCGGCGCGGCGCTCCGGGAAGTCGCCTTCAAGGGCGGCTCGCAGGCGTTCTTGATGGCGCTGAGCGAAGCGACGGGCCTGCTCCCGGTCGCTCCGCAGACGCGTCTCGGCGTGATGCGCTTCGCGCGTCCGGCGAGCGTCGTCGACCTCGTGAAGTGATCCACGGCGACCGCTCCGTGCGGTCGCGGGCGAAGGGCGCGCTGCGGCGCGTCGACGAAAAGGGCGCGTCTGCGGACGCGCCCTTTTTCGTAACCGAACGCTTGTCCGGGCGACGCGCCGATCGGATCCGCGCTTCGAAACCTGCGGGTCGACGCCCTAAACGGCGACTCCGCCGGACGATGTCGCGCCGGCGCGCCCGCCCCCGTTCCGAACCTCGAGGCCTGCCGGGTACACTCTGCGCCGCCGTTTTCCCGGTGGAGCCTCACCCATGCGCACGTCTCCCGTCGCGCGACGCCTTTCCGTCGTCGCGCTCCTCGCTCTCGCGGCCGTTCCGCTCCGTTCGCAGACGCCCTTCGCGTACTACCCCGACGACAACGTGGCGCCGAACTACTCGGCCCCCGGCGGTTGGTTCCCATGGTTCACCAACACCACGGGCATCCGCATCCAGTTCCTCGTGCCGGCGTCGGTGTTCACGACGCAGGGGATGACCTCCCTCGGATCCATCGGGTTCTTCACCGGCGGCTCGACGCCGGCGTCGACCAACGCCACGTTCAGCATCTTCCAGGTCCGCATCGGGCCGGCGGCGCTGCCCGCGTTGACGAACACCTTCGACAACAACCTTCTGCCCGGGACCGAAACGCTGGTGTACGACGCGCCGTTCTCGACCTACCCGTTCTCGACGGGCCAGTGGACCGACCTTCCGTTTTCGGCGCCGTACGCCCTGCCGGGCGGCGCGATCATCGTCGACGTCCGGTCGCAGATCCCGGTCGGCGGCGCCTACCTCGCGTCGACGGTGTCGTCGACGGTTCCGCGCGTCGTCAACTCGGCGTACACCGGCCAGGCGACCGGCACGCTCGGCGCTTCCAGCGGCTCGAAGATGCGCTTCGCCCCGGGCGGCAACCACCTGACGGTGGTGACGTCGGGCGGCGGCGTCGGCGACCTGTTCGTCTCGCTGTCGGACCTCGATCCGGCGGCGGCTTCCGGCTTCGTGTTCGTCACGGCCGACGTCGCGCACCCCGTCGGGACCGGTCCGTTCTTCGGCATCTGGCCGGACGGGTTCACCTGGCCGATCCTGACGATGCCGGCCGCGCCGGGGAATCCGCTGCACTTCCTCTCGGGATTCCCGGGGCTCTTCCCCGACGTGCCGTTCCAGTTGCCGGCGGGGACGTTGTCCTTCCTCGGCGGAACCTCGTGGGACTTCGCGTGCGCGCTCTTCGACGCGACCACCGTCGTCTACGTCGGCCGCACGAACGTCGTTCGCGTCGCCTGGTGACCTGAACCGCGCGGCGCGCGCCGCCGCGCCGCGCGGTCGTCCCGCCCGTCGGCCGTCGTGACGTCGGCCCTCCGCCGGCGGGCAAGCGCCGGCGCGCGGGTATCCTGCCGCCGCATGTCGGACGCGCCGTCGCCCGTCGCGCCGCGTCCCGCCGCGGCGCAGCGCCTCGGTCTTTGGCTGGGGCCCGCGCTCTTCGCCCTGACGCTCGCGCTCCCGCGCCCGCACGGCCTCGACCCGGTCGCGCACCGCGCGCTCGCGGTCGTGGTCTGGACCGGCGCGTGGTGGCTCACCGAAGCGGTGCATGCCGCAGTCGCCGGGCTTCTGCCGTTCGTGCTGCTGCCGGCGCTCGGCGTGCTTCCCGCGCGCGAGGCGGCGCGCGGCTATCAGGAGGACGCGATCTTCCTGTTCCTCGGCGGGTTCCTGCTGGCGTCGGCCTTGGAGAGGTCCGAAGTCCATCGCCGCATGGCGCACGCGGTGCTGCGCGTTTTCGGCGCCCGGCCGCGCCCGCTGATGTTCGGCTTCTGCTGCGTCACGGCGTTCACGTCGATGTGGCTGTCGAACGCCGCGACGACGCTGCTTCTGCTGCCCGCCGCGGTCGCGCTCGGCGCCGAAGCGAAGGCGCGCCGGCCCGACGATCCCGGCGCGACGCGCTTCGCGCAGGCGCTCGCCCTCAGCGTCGCGGTCTGTTCGACCATCGGCGGGCTGGCGACGCCCGTCGGCACCGTCCCGAATTCCATCCTCGTCGGCGCCGCGCGCAACCAGGGCTTCGACGACCGGGTGAGTTTTTTCGCCTGGATCCTGACCGGCCTGCCGTTGACGGCGACGCTCCTCGTCGGCCACTGGCTGCTGCTGACCTACGTGACGGCGCGGTATCCGAAGACCCTCGATCTTCCGGAGGCCGACGGCGCCGAAGCGCGCCGGCTTCCCTGGACCCGCGCGCAGGCGCTCTCGGCCGGCATCTTCGCCGCGACGGTCGCGGCGTGGCTCTGGCGCTCGGACATCGAGATCGGCGACGGGCTGCGGATCCCCGGGTGGACGACGCTGCTCGCGAACGCGGGCGTCCTGCCGGAAGCCGCCGCGCGGCACGTCCGCGACGGCGTTCCCGTCTCGGGCTACCTCAAGGACGGCGGCGTCGCGGTCGCCGCGGCGCTCCTCCTCTTCGTCGTGCCGTCGCGCCGCGGCGGCCCTCCGCTGCTCGACTGGGACGCCGCCGAGAAGCGCGTCCCCTGGGGCGTCCTCTTCCTCCTCGGCGCGAGCTTCGTGCTCGCCGACGCGTTCGAGGTCCCGCGCGGCGGCGGCTCGCTCTCGTCGTGGTTCGCCGGCGCCCTGCGCGGCGCCGCCGAACTCCCTCCGTTCGGCCGCCTCCTCCTCCTCGCCTTCGGCGCCGCGGCGATCAGCGAGATCGGCTCCAACACCGCGGTCGCCGCCCTCTGCGTGCCGATCGGCTTCGCCGCCGCCCGCGAGGGAGGGCACGATCCGCTCGGCTACGGGTTCGCCGTCGCCTTCGGCGCCTCGTGCTCCTTCGCTCTCCCGGTCTCGACGCCGCCGAACACGCTCGTGTACGGCGCGCGCCTCGTCCCGCTCGGACTGATGGTGCGCCACGGACTCCTCCTCGACGTCCTCGCCGCGCCGCTGATCGCGTTCGTCGTGTCGTTCGCGACCCGTTGACCGGCTCGCCGTCGAACCCTGCGGCGCGCGCGACCGCGCCTCCCGCCTGGTACCCCCCGCCCGCTTTCGCCGAGGCGCGCTTTCGGCCGATGATGGCTTCCGTCCGTCGCTTGCGGGGTCGGACCCTCTCCGTAGAATCCCGCCTCGTTTCGCCGATGTAGCTCAGCGGTAGAGCAGCGGTTTCGTAAACCGCAGGTCACGGGTTCAAATCCCGTCATCGGCTCTTTTGGAGCGCCCGTTCGGAACGCGGCCACGGCGTCGTCCGAAGTGGCGGCGCATGTCTTCGCGGGTCTCGTTCGGGCCGGAAACGTCGACGAACCCGGGCGCCGCCGGCGTCGACGTCGGACACCCGGGACAGGGGCCAGGTGTGCAGGCCGGGCATCGGAACATGCACGGGCGTCCTCCTCTGCCGATCGGGAGCGGCCGTCGACGTGCGTCGCGCCTTCGAGCGACCGCGCCTCGGCGCCGCCCGGGGCGGATCGTCGCGCTTCGCTGCACGACGTCGAAGACGCGGTGACGCAGCGCGTCTGCGGTCGGAGCGTCCTTCAGCGTTCCGCAGCTTCTTCGACCGGCGACCCTGCGACGTCGACGTGGACGTCGCGGGCGTCGAGCGCCGTTTCGGCCTCGTCCGACAGGCAGGCTATGGCGGCCTCCCGCCGACCGCATGCGTCGGAACGAAGCCGTCGGAGCGCCGTCGCACGCGTCCGACCGTCTCCGGCGCGACGCCGAAGTGAGCGCGTTCGTCGCACCGGCGACGAAGCGCCTCGAGCTCTCGCTCGCGGCGTCCCGCGGGGGCGCGCGCCGGCCGAGCGCGCGAATGGGCGTCGGGTCGAAGTTCGACTTCAGGCGCAGCCACGTGAGGCTCGCGAGTCGGAGTCCTACCGCGATTGGAACTTCGAACAGGCGACGGCGGCGAAGGGCCGGTCCTGGTTCGCCCTCGCGATTTCGCGCGAGGAGCGAGGCGTGGCCCTTCTTCAGCAGCGCAGGCGCATCGGTTCGCGGGCGCGTTCCTGGGCCGCGGGCGAGGGGAACTTCTTCGACGTCGCGTGCGCCCACGCCTTCTCGACGCTGACGGCGACGTCGGGGGTCTTGCAGTCGGTGTCGCCGTAGTCGACCTCGATCGTGCCGAGCCGCTTCGCGACCTGGACGGCGGCCTTGCGGAGCGCGGGGGTGCGGCATCCGATCGCGATCAGGGTGCGGATCATCGCGTCGCGTTCGAGATTCGACGCCGCGCGGATCGTCGACTCGATGCGCTCGAGGTGACGCGCGAAGACGGCGTCGTCTTCGCTTGCGTCGAGCTGCGCGAGGTAGCCGACGAGCATCCATCCGGTCGCGCGCCGGCCGGCGTCGGGGGAGGCGAGCCACTCCTTCGCCTTCGCGCGCCCGTGCGGGCTCTCCGCGGCCAGCGCGGCGACGTAGCCCCCGCACATCCACCAGCTGAACCCTGCGGCCCAGCGGTCGAGCTCCTGAGGGCTGACCGTCGCCGGATCGGCGACCTTGATCGCCAGCATCCGCGCGTCGTGGTTGCCCGTCTCCCAGAGTCGATGCGCGAGCTCGTGGTCGACCTTGATTTCCTTCACCAGCTGTTTCAGGGCGGCGAAACTCACCCCGAACATCGGTTCGACGGCGCCGTGGCGCAGGTAGGTCTTGCGCGTCTGCGCCGAGCCTTCCTTCTCGAGGCGCCGCATCACGTCTTCGAGCGACAGGCGCCCCGCGGCGCGCGCGGCCGCGGCGCGTTGCGTCGGAGCGGCGGCCGCGGCATTGGATCCGGACTTCCGCGCGGCGTCCGCGGCGGACGCGCGCCGCGTCGCGGGCGACTTGGACGGGGCGGGCTCGGGGATGCGCTTCGACGACGCGGAATTCGTGGTCTTCGAACGGGGCATGGCGCGAGTGTAGCGCCCTCCCCGACGCGGAACGCCGCGGCGTCGGACGCGGCCATGGCGTCGGCGTCGGCGTCGGCGTCGGGATGAGACTTCCGCAGAACGGCGAAGCAGGGCCGTCCCTCCGCTGCGCTTCGGGCGCGTGCCCTGCGGTCCTGTCCGGGGAAGCGATACGCGTCGGCGACGGCGTCAGAACGCGGCGGTCCGCAGGAGTTCCCGCCGGCGCGCGGGGTCGGGCGGCGTCGCCCGGCGCCAGCTCGGCACGGCGTCGTGCGTGCGGCCGTCGAGAAGTCGGCCCGTCCTGGACTTGTGGACGCCGCCCCACTGCTTGAAGAAGAAGGGGACGCCGGCGGCGGCGCAGCGGTCGCTGAGCCGGCGCACCCAGGCGGGATCGAGCGGTCGGGCGCCGGGCCCGCTTTCGCCGCCGCAGACGACCCACGCGACGCCCGACAGGTCGACCTCGCCGAGATCTTCGAGCAGCGGCTCCACCGACAGGAACCGGTTCGGGGACGGCACGTCGCGAAGCGCGTCGATGCGGGGGAGGCCGTGGCGACGATCTTCGACGCTCACGCCCCACCAGGCGTTGGGCAGCCGTGCGGCGTCGACGAGCGGGCCGTTCAGGAGGTCGCGCATCCGGGCGGCCCGTTTGGTGAGCGTCTGGAAGACGTGCCAATCGGCGACCTCCATCACGCGCACGACGCGCCGGATGAACTCGACGGGAACCTCGTCGAGGAAGAGGTCGCTCATGGAGTTCACGAACACGCGTCGGGGCTCGCCCCACCGCAACGGCTCCGCGAGCGCGCCGGGGACGAATCGGAGGTCGAATCCCTGCTCGTAGGGGTGACCGGCGACGCCGCGGAAGCGCTCGGCGAACCGCTCGGCGTAGCAATGCGCGCAGCCGGGGCTGATCTTCACGCAGCCCCGCACGGGGTTCCACGTCGCGTCCGTCCACTCGATCGACGATCGTCCGGCCACCGGCGCCTCCGGACGATTTACGACGCCGCGGCGGCGCCGGCGAGCCCCGCACGGACGAGTCCTCCAGGTCGTGTCGTGCGACCGAGCGGACGGCGCAACCTGCACGCCGGGACGCTTCGAGCGCGCGCGGCGACGTCGCCGCAGACGAAAACCGCTTTTCGCGTCGCGGCGCCGCGCACCCGGGCGGCGACGCTTCGCACGCGGCGTCGCGTCGACGCAGGCGTCCGAAACGCGGGCCGTTGCGGCGATGCGCGTCGCGCGCCGCGGACGGCGCCCCGCCTCGACGCGGGCGCCGCGCCTCGCGAGGTGTTCGTCGGTGCACTGGCGCGGAGTCGCCGAGGACTGTACAACGCGCGCCTCGGCGGCGTCTCGCGACGCCCGCGGTGGTGGGCGCCATCCTCCCCGCGTACGACGGCTTTCAGGCGATGGCATACCGGCGCGTCGCGCCGGCTCGTTGGATCCAGGGAGTTC
>DASPNK010000565.1:0-2633 GCA_035626575.1 Planctomycetota bacterium
TGAGCGCGGGCGCGGCGGCGACGGCCGTCGCGAGGATCGCCGCGCGACGTCCGGCGCGCCGCGCCGCTTCGGGCGCGCCCGACGCCGCACCGCGTCGCACGAAGAGCCGCGCGGCGCCGGCGGCGATCAGCGCCGTCCCCGCGCCGGCGAAGATCGCGAGCGCCGGCAGAAACTCGAGGAAGCGCCGGATGCCGTCGTAGTTGCGGAACGACGGGGCCGCGCAGCGCATCAAAGGCACGAGCAGCCAGAGCAGGAGGAGCACGACGGCCGCGCCCTTGCCGCGGCGGACCGCGAAGGGCGCCGCGATCACGCCGAGCGCGGCGGCAGCGAGCATCGTCGGCGGCGTGCGCAGGAGCGCCTGCACCCACGGGTAGGCCTGCCAGTCGGGCGCGTCCCGCCGCGCCACCTCGGCGAACGTGACGAGCTGCTCGACGAGGCGGGCCGCGGGCGCGGGCCAGAGCCACGGCCACGACGCGACGAAGAGCGTCCCGCCGACCGCCGTCGCGAGCGCGAAAGCCCCGAGACGGCGCAGCTCGACGCCGCCGCGCCGCGCGACGAACCACGCGATCCCCAGCGCCGCGGGGACGATCGCGACCACGAAACCGAAAGCCCAGGTCGCATCCAGCTCGCCCGCCTGCGCGAGCCCGACGAGGTCGACGCCGCCGGCGGCGAGCGCTCCTCGCACGCCGACGAACGACGCGGCGAGCACGCCCGCGACGACGAGCCCTGCAAGGAGATGCCGCACCAGCGGTCCCGACCCGATCCCGCGCCGCCGGCGGAGCGCGCTCGCGAGCGCCCAGACGCACGCCCAGACGGCGACCGTGGCGACGGCGTACACGGCGTTGAGCTTGGTTCCGAGCGCCGCCGCGAGCGCGAGCGCGGCGAGCGCCCAGCGGAGCTCTCCGCCGCGCGTAAACGCGCGGTGGAACGCGACGAGGGTCCACCCGTAGAAGGCCGTCTCGCCGACGTCCTTCACCATGTCGTGCGAGAGCGCGAACCACTCGGGGTACGAGCCGAGAAGAACGACCGCGGCGAAGGCCGCCCCGTCGCCGAAGACCTCCTTCGCGAACGTCCACGTCGCTGCGAGCGCCAGAGCCGCCAGGAGGACGATGCCGAAGTGTCTCGCGTCGATCGGATCGAGCAGGCCGAGCCGTCGATGGAACACCTCTCCGCATGCGGCCGCGACGACGTTCGAAACGGGCCAGTGGTGCACCGGAAGGAAACGGAGCGGGCTCTTGTCGTAGTCCGGCTCCCCCGGTCGACCCCAATGTTCGGGCAGCTTCGCCGGCGTCGGCGGCAGGCGCGCCGGGTCGCCGCCGGACTTGAACGTTTCGAGATAGACGTCGCCGAAGTAGAGGTCGCCGAGGCCTTCGTCCCAGGTGACGCCGTAGTCGCGCAGCGTCGCGGTCGCGACGGCGACGAACGCCGCGATGAGGAGCCAGGGCGTCGCCGCCGGAAACACCGGGGACGGCGCCGTGCAGAGCCCGCGCGCCTCGCCCGCCGGGACGCCCGCGGGCGCCGGCCCGCCGTCGTCGGCCGCTGCCGGCGTCGTCATCGTCGCGGCGGCGCCGTCAGGCGCCCGCTTCGCCCGCCTCGCGCCCCGCGTCGCGGCGCGCCTTCTTCACGCGCGCGGCGGCGGCCTGCGACCGCACGTCGTGGACCTCCTCGGGCGGCGGCAACACGGCCTGCATGCCGAGCGCCTCCGTCCAGAGCTCCCGGAGCCATCCCTGCGTGTGGTAGAGGTGCTCGTCCTCTTCGTCCTCCGCCTGTTCGTGAGCTTCCCGGAGCTTGTCGGCGTGCTCGAGGCGCCCTTCTTCGGCCAGCTTCCCGATCAGCTCCCAGTCGAGATGGTCTTTGGTCTCCGCGAGGACGACGCACTCGGCGGCGACGATCTGCGCCGACTCGGGCTTGCCCGCGCCCAGCGCGAGGTCCATCGCCTTCACCAGCGACCGGCCCAGGTGGCGCACCACCTGGCGGCCCGGCGTGTCCTTCTCCGGATCGAGGCCGAACGCCGCGCACAGGTCCTGCATGATCCGGACGTGGCGCTCCGTCTGCTCGAGGTACTTGCGCCACTCCTCCTTGAGCTTGGGATGCACGGCGCAACGCACCGCGGCGCGGTAGATCTCGACGCCGCCCAGCTCGGTCTCCAGCTGCTGATACAGGAGCTCCGCCACTTCGGCGGGCGTTTTCCCCGTCGCGCCGTCTTTCGCGTCCGACTTCATGGTGTCCTCTCCTTCGGCGACGACGCGCCCGCCCGCGGGGTCACGCCGGCGTGCGGTCGCTGGCGCGGTCGAAATGCCGATGGCGACGCACGGCGTCGATGAACGCCTGCAGGAACCCCGCGAGGTCGTCGGTCTGCGCGGTGACCACCCCCTGCCGGGAGACGGGCTTGCGCGTGCCGGCGTGGAGCGCCAGATCGAGGCCCGGGAGGTCCGCCTCCAGCAATAGATCGATGCCTTCGTTGGTGGCGCCCAGCGTCTTGGAGTGACGGAAGGCCTCGCGCACGAAATAGAGCGCCGCGCCGGTCTGGCGGAGCAACCCGACGCCGTGGAACCCGCCGGGCACGTACACCGCGTCGTAGAAGACCGACGCCGACGTGAGGAGCGTCTTCATGGCTTCGACGCGCCCGCCGT
>DASPNK010000566.1:0-6778 GCA_035626575.1 Planctomycetota bacterium
CCTCGCCTGCCTCGACGGCGAAGGGCGCGTCGTGCGCACGGTGCGCTTCTTCGGCACCGGCGACCGGGAGGTGCGCGCGGCGGACGGCTCCGTCGTCGAAACGGTCCGCGCGGGCTGCCCGATGCCCGCGGCTTCGGGGGCGACGACGCTGGTCCCGAGCGATCCGGCGCGCGTCGCCGCGGTGAAGCGGATCTTCGAGCGGTACGCCACGCTCGGCATGGGGCTCGGCGCCGTCGCGGCGTCGTTGAACCGCGAAGGGCTCCCGTCGCCGTTCGCGGGCATGGCGGGGAAGCGCGGCGGCGGCACGTGGGGGACGGGGACGATCCGGGAGATCCTGCGCAACCCCGCCTACGCCGGGTCCATGGCGTGGAATCGAAAGTCGTACGCCAAGTTCCACCAGGTGAAGGACGGCCGTGCGGTCGAACGATCGAAGGTCGACGGCGGGCGCTCGTGCCAGAACGCCGAGAGCGACTTGGAGATCGTGCCCGACGCCCACGAGGCGCTGGTCCCGAAGGCCCTGTTCGACGAGGCCAACCGGCTGCTGAAGCAGCGGGCGGGGACGACAACCGACCGGGGCACGCGGGCGACGAAGCGCAACAGCGTGTACCTGCTCTCGGGACTCGTCCGTTGCGGGCGCTGCGGCTCGCGGTTCCAAGGCTACAAGACGATCAAAGGACGCCGGGCGCCGGGGGCGCGGCGCATTGAGACGCTGTACTACGCCTGCGGCGGGTACGTGTGCCACGGCAACGCGAAGTGCCGCCGCGCGCTGATTGCCAAGGACGAGTTCGAGCGACTGGTGACGGCGGCGACGCGGGAACACCTCGAGTCGTTCTCGGTCGGCGCCGGGGCGGGGCTCCTGCTCGAGGCCTTGGCGGCGGAGTCGCCGGACGCGGAGGCGGCGGCAAAGCGGGAGGCGGATCTTCGCCGGCGCGCCGCGGACGAGCGCAAGCGGCTCGACGGGATGGTGGCGTGCCTGACGCCGGAGCTCGCGCCGGTGTTGGGCGAGAAGATCCTCGAGGCGAAGCGGAAGGCGGAGGCGCTCGTCGCCGAGGCCGACGCGGCGGCGCGGGAACGGACGGCGGCGAAAGACGCGGCCGCGTTCTCGGCGGCGCTGATCCGCGACGCGGCGGCGATCGGCGCGGCGATGGAGCACGCGACCTTCCACGAGACGCGGGAGATCCTCCGCAACGTGGTGGTCGAGGTGATGATCGACCCCGGCAGGAAGGAAGGCGATATCGTCTTCCACGCGGCGCCGCTCACCGCGACGGCGGCGGCGGGCATGGACCCTGCGGAACTGGACGCGCGGGTAACGGCGGCGGTCGCGGCGCGAGCGGATGCGGCGGCGGTCGCGGCAGGGACGGCGCCCGAAGGCGCGAAGGAGGCCGCAGCGAATGCGGCGGGGGAGGCGATCAGCCCCGAAATGAAAAAGGACGCGACCGTCGGCGACGATCACGTCCTCTCATTAGTTATGGCGGGGGCAGGATTCGAACCTGCGACCTCCGGGTTATGAGCCCGACGAGCTACCAGCTGCTCCACCCCGCGGTAAGTGGACCAGACTGTACGGCGGCCGGCGGCGGCTTCAACCGGAAGGCGGCAAGTCCTTGGCTTTTCGTGGGAAGGGAGCGGGGGATTCTGCGATGCGGCGCACGGCGCGACGGCGCGCGATCTCGGCCGGCTGGCGGGGCCGCGGGGACCGGGGGCATCGGCGAGCCCGGCGGTTACCCGCCCTCCTTCGGCAAGGGCGGAGGCTTCCTGCTCCACTCCTTCCACTTCGCCTCGATCTCGTCGACCTTCGCGCCGAGGACGCGTTCGAGGAGTTGGACGGCGTCGACGTCGCGACGCGGCGCCTCGCCGAAGCGCTTCAACTTCTTCTCGAAGCCGTCGCCGTAGGGGCCGCGCTTCATGAATTCGAAGAACGCGCCCGCCTGGTCGTAGAGCGCACCCGACGTGCGCGCGGCGTCGCGCACGTCGCGGCGCGAGATCAGCTCTTCGACCTTCACGAACTCCTTCAGCGGCATGAAGCGACCCGAGCGCACACGCTCGGAGAAGACGCCGCCGATGCTCTTCCGCTGATAGAGGTTCTCGATGTAGACGGCCGCGCCTTCCTGCAGCCAGGAACCGCCGCCCCAGCCGTACGTGCGGTGGAATAGCGAGTGGGTCAACTCGTGCACGACGGTCGGCGCTTCGGGCGCCTGGAAGAACGTGGCGAAGGACTCGCCCGATCCGTGGCCGGCGGTCCGTTCCGCCGCCTCCTTCGACCACCCGAGCCGCCGGCAGTAGTCGTAGTAGTTCGTGGCGTTCGAGAAGATGTACACGGGCAGCTTGGGATCGATCGCGTCGCAGCCGAGGTGCTTGCGGACGAACCCGTAGATCTTCTCCAGCGCCGACGGGAACTTCCCCTCGGCGCCGGCGGACTCCGTGTAGATCTTGAAGTTCGCCGTCTCGACCAGCGCCGCCCGCTCGGCGCGCGCCTTGCCGAAGACGTCGACCAGGATCTCCGCGTCGGTGCGGCGCCACCCGCCTTGCGGGCGCACCGCCAGCGTCAGGTCGTCGAGGTGGATCTCCGCGGCCTTCGGATTGAAGAAGATGAAAGCGAGCGAGGCGACCTTCCGCGGGTCGAACGCGCCCACGACCTCCATCTTCGACAGGTCGACCTCCACCGGCCGCCACGCGTTCGGCAACGTCTCGAGCTGGATTCCGAGGTACGCCTCGCGCGTGGTCTCGAAGCGCACCGACATCGGGCCCGGAGACGCGCCCTTGAGGCGGGCGCCGAACGTCAACACGCGGAACCCCGTGACGTCCGACGGCACGTCGGAGAACACGATCTCCGCGTAGGAAGCCACGCCTTCGAGCGTCCAACGCAGGCTTCGCGTGGGCGACGGATCTCCCGGCGCCGAAACGGCGAGGGCGCCGTAGCGCGCCTCGACCGTCGTCGGCGGGGCGGCCCCCTCGAAATCAGCGACCACTCGGGCCGCCGGAATCTGGGCGACGACGCAGCCCGCAAGCGGGGACGCGGCCGCCACCGCGCCGAACAGAAGCCTGACGATGTGTCGCATCTCGTTTCCTTCGAGCCCGCCGAACGTATCAGATGGCGCACCTTCGGAAGCGCGCCCGACGTTCCGCCGGTGCGCGAGCACCCCGCGCCGCCGACGCCGCCGTATCGTCGAGCGCCCGGTCGAAGGTCGCCCTCGCAAGAGTCGGCGCGGTCTGCGAGGCTGACGCCGTGCCCAGGCTCCCCGCCGTCGTCGCCAGGTTCACGATCGTCGTCGCCGTCCCCGCCTCGCTCGCGGCGACGCCCTACGCCGCGACGTGGGCGTTGCGCGCCGTCGCGTTCGACGGACTTGCGAAGGCGTTCGCCGCGGAGGTCGTCCTGGTCAACGATGCGGATCGGCCGCTCGAAGCCTGGCTCGTCGGCAGCGGAGAAACGAGCCGCGCGCTGCGGGCCGCTCCGACGTGGGACCCCGACGGCGGCGACGACCCTCCGCTGTCGCGCGCCCTCGCCCTCGCGCCGGGAGAGACGACCGTCGCCGTCGTCGACTGGGACGACGTCGCACTCACCGGCGCTCTCTACCGCGACGCAGGGCGGTGGCGCTTCAACGTCCTGGAGGGGATCGAGGTCGCCGCGCAGCCTTATTGCCCGAAGGGGGCGCGTGTGCGGCTTGATCCGGCGACTTCGGCCGTAGTCCCCGACGCGGAGGCGGCGCGCGCGACGCGCCGCGGACTTCTGCACCGCACCCTTCCGCACGCCGACGTCGGGGTCCTCGTCTGGGCGACGTCCGCGATGGCGGCGCTGGTCGCGTGGATCATCCTCCGCGCCGGCGCGCCTCGCACGCCGGCGGTCCCGCCCGGCTGAGCGTCGGCGGAATCGACATCGTCGCCGGGACCCCGCGCAACGATTCGCCGTCTCGTCGCCTAAGAGGACCGCGATGGACGACGGCTTCCCGATGAACGACGCCGAGACGCTTCTCGCGCGCGTCGACTGGACGCGTCGGCTGGCGGCGCGCCTCGTGCGGGCGCGCGGCGACGGCGACGACGTCGCGCAGGCCGCGTTGCTCGAAGCGTGGCGGACCTGGGGGCCCCTCGGCCCGACGCCGCTCGCGTGGCTGCGCTCCGTCGTCCGGCACGCAGCGGGGCGCCTTGCAAGGCGCGACGATCTGCGCCGCGAGGTCGAAGCGCGCGGCGGACGGCGTGCGGCGCACGCCGCCCGGTCGGCGGCCGACCTCGTCGCGGCGGCCGAGCTGCACCGTCGCCTGGCCGACGCGGTCCTCGCGCTCGGCGAGCCCGCGCGGTCGACCGTGCTGCGGCGCTACTTCGACGACGCGTCGTTCGAGGAGATCGCGGTCGCCGACGGCGTCCCCGCGTCGACGGTCCGCGCCCGCCATCGCCGCGCTCTGGTCGAGCTGCGCGCCCGTCTCGCGGGCGACGATCCGCGCCGCGCGGCCCTCGTCGCCGTCGGACTCGCCGGCGGCGCGCTCCGCCGTCTCGAAGGCCTCGCATCCGTGATTCCGAAGGCGCGCGGCGACGGCTCGGGCGCCTTCGCGCCGGGAGCCGTCGTCATGAGCGTCAAGGTCAAGGTCGTCGCGGCGGTCCTCGTCGCGTCGGCGGCGGCGTGGTTCTTCGCGGCGTCGCGCGACGGGTCGGCCTCGGGCGCCTCCGCCGGCGGCGCCGGGCATCCTGCGGTCGTCGCCGACCGTAAACGCCCCGCCCACGACGCCGAGACCGTCGAGGGGCCGCCTCTCGTGCGGCGCTCGGCGTTCGACGACGCCGCGCCAGGCCGCTTGGTCTGGGGCGAAGTCGCGGACATCGACGGGAGCCCGGTGCGCGGCGCGACGGTCGCCGTCTACCCCGCGAAGCCCGGTTTCCGGCCGACGCTTCGCGACGGCGTCTTCCTGGAAGCCGCGGCGGTCGGAGTCACCGACGCCGCAGGTGCGTTCCGCCTGCGCGTCGACCCCGCGTTCGAGGACGTTCTCGTGGCGGCCGTCGCCCAAGGTCTGCGTCCGGCGGCGATCGCAGCCGGCGCGACCTCGCCGGCGCGGCTGGAGCTCGGCCGAGACGCCGTCGTGCGCGGAACCGTCATGGACGTCCGCGAGCGCCCGGTTCCGCACGCGAAGATCCGGGAGACCGCCGACGTCGACGGCGTGCACGTCGTAACCGAGACCACCGCCGACGCGGAGGGTCGCTACGAGATGACGACGAAGCGGCCCGATGTTTCGAGCGCCTTCCGCGGCGTGGTCGAAGTGGAGGCGCCCGGATTCGCCGTCCTCGAAGCGGCGTCGTTCGGCGCGCGCCCCGGAGCGTCCGACGCCGTCAAGGACTTCTACCTGGTGCGCGGCTTCACGCTGCGGGGGAGGGTCACGGACGCGACGACCGGCGCGCCCGCGCCGGAGGCCCGGGTCGTCGTCTGGACGGTGCGTCGCACGTCGGCGCCGGAACCGGCGGCGTTCGGCGCCGCCGTCCATGAAGGCGAAGCGCTCCGCATCCTCCGGGAGACGCGCTCGGACTCCGACGGGCGCTTCTCCTTCGACGCGCTGCCTGCATGGGGCGTCGAGTCGACCTCGAACGGGCTCGAACGCGATCTCGGCGGCGTGATCGCGTTCAAGGAGGGGTTCGTTGCGGGGGAGACGACGCTCGCCGTCGGCGACGACGGGGCCGTCGTCGACGTGACTTGCCTCCTGCGTCGACCGGGAACGATCCGCGGACGCGTCGTCGACAAGGAAGGGCTCCCCTTGGAGAACGCCGCCGTCGGTTGGCGTGCGCCCGCGCGTCTTCCGCCCAAGGCGTGGAAGGTGGAGGAGAACATCGCTCCATTCACCCGCTCCGACGCGGAAGGGCGGTACACGTTGCGAAACGTGCCGATTCCGGCGCCGGGCGAGAGCCGGGCTTCGGTCGGTGCGTGGGGCGCCGCTTTCCCCTGCGTCGACCCAGCTCCGCGCGCCGACGTCGATTTCGCCGCCGGTCCAGAAGCCGTCGCGCCCGACCTCGTGCTGACGCCGGACCTTGCGCAGACCGCGGTCTTGACCGTGCTCGGCGTCGACGGCGCGCCGGCCTCCGCGCTGCTGCGAGGTCCCGGTTCCGGCGCGACGACGACGACCGACGCCTCCGGCCGCGGCGTCGTCCGCCTGCAGACGGCTCTCGGTCCCGCCGGCCGTCGCGTGCAGGTCGCCGCCGAGGGCGCGGCGACGGAGCGCGTCGACATCCCGCCGTCGGCCGAGCCGGTCCACGTCACGGTGCGACTCCGACCGGGGCGCACGGTGCGGGGCCGGGTGTTGCGCGCCGACGGGCAACCCGCGCACGGATGTCGGATCACGGCGAGCGATCCGGCGGCGGAGAAGGGGTTGACGCCGCCGCCATGGAGCATCGATCGACGCGGGCTGCTTCAACTTTGGGGGGCGTCGGTCGATGCCTACGCCGACGGCGAAGGACGGTTCGCCCTCAAGGGACTGGAGCGGGCGCCCGTGCGCCTCGACGTGGCCGCGACGTCGGACGCAACCGAGGAAGCGCTGACGCGGATCGTCGACGTGGACGAGAGCGAGATCCGCATCGTTCTGCCGCACGCGTCGCCCCCGCCCGCGGTCGCGGGCGCGGACGTCGAGGTGCATGTGAAGTGGCGATCCGACGGGAGCCCGGTTCTCCGCGCCTGGCTGCACATGCGGAAAGACCGAGGCAGTCAGATCGCTCGACCGACGGGACCCGGACGCTTCGTCTTCAAGACCATGCCCTTCGGCGATCGAACGATCTTCGTCACTGGAGGCGACGCGGCGGTCGCGCCGGAACCCGT
>DASPNK010000567.1:0-2480 GCA_035626575.1 Planctomycetota bacterium
TGAGCTCGCGGTCGTGGTCGAGAAGCGCCGCGACCTCGTCGGGAGCGACGTCGTCGACGCCGAGGCGCGCGAGCAGATAAGGCCGCACGAACAGCTCGAAGGTGCAGAACGACGAGACGGGATTGCCGGGAAGGCCGAACACCGCGCAGCGTCCTCCCGACCGCCGCGGGGCGTGGCCGAACAGCAGCGGCTTTCCGGGTTTGATCGAAACCTTCTCCACCAGCGGGACGAGCCCGCGGTCCTTGAGCGCGACCCCGACCAGGTCGAGGTCGCCCATGCTCACGCCCCCGGAAAGCACCAGCACGTCGTGGTCGAGCCCGACGTCGAGGAACCGGTCGAGGCTCGCGCGGTCGTCGCGCGCGACGCCGGGTCTGAGTACGGTCAGGGCGGGCGAGGTCGCGCGGATCTGCGCTTCGAGCAGCACGCCGTTGCTCTCGCGGATCTTGCCCGGCGGCGGCGGCGGGCCGTCGGCGCGCACCAGCTCGTCCCCGGTGGGGATCACGCAGACCCGCGGCGCCGCGAACGTCGGCGCGGGATCGTTCCCGGTCGCGGCGAGCACGGCGAGCGCCGCGGCGTCGAGCATCGTCCCCGCCCGCACGACCGCTTCGCCGGCCCGCGCATCTTCGCCGCGCCGGCAGACGTGTCGCCCCGGGACCGCGGTCGCGCGCAGTTCGACGCTCGCGCCGTCGGGCGCCGCGGTCGAGTCCTCCACCGGGATCACGGCGTCGGCGCCTTCCGGCAGCGGCGCGCCGGTCATGATCTTCCACGTCGCGCCCGGCTCGATAGGCCGCGGGGCCGGAGATCCGGCGTGGATCGCCCCCAGCACCCGCAACGTGCGCGGGGCCCGGGCGACGTCGGCGGCGCGCACCGCCCAACCGTCCATCGACGACTTCTCGAACGGCGGGATGTCGGCGTCGGCGACCGCGTCGCGCGTCAGCGCGCGGCCGAGCGCGGCGCAGAGCGGCGCCTCTTCGAACGCGCGCTCCTTCGCGGCCTCGGCGAGGACGATCGCCAGCGCCTCCGCCTTGCTCAACATCGAAGCGTCACGGTCCGAACGGCGCGACCGGCATGTCCGGATCGAGCACGTCCATGAACGCCGACACGCTGAACACCGCGCGCCCGAGGCCCGGCGGGCCGTACCCGGGCGGCGCCATGCCGAGCTCCTCCGCGAGCGTGCGGCGGTAGAGGCTGAGCAGGCCCACGTGGTACTCGAGCGGCGCCGGCTCGCACGACCCCAGCTCGGAGAAGGGCTCGGGGCACCAGGTGGTGAACCGCGGGAGCACGCCGCGCTTCATGAAGTACCGGAGCCCCTCCCCCGTCGACGCCAACGCGGCCTCGGTCGACGTGAAGCCGTAGGGCCGCGCCGTCTCGATCCCGGCGACGAAGTTGGGGATGACGCACCCCGGCCCGAACACGTCGACGGCGTCGCACACCCGCGACACCCACGCGTCGCGGCCGACGTAGCGCGCTTTGCCGGGGCATAACTTTTCGAAGAGATCGCGATCCCACACTTCGTAGTTGGGGTGGTAGATGCGCAGGCCCGCCGCCTTGAGGCGCCGCACCTGATCCTGCGGCAGCGCCTGCACGACCGCTTTTCCGATCCAGCGCCCGGGGAACTCCGCCTCGATCGCCTCGGCGTAGCGCACGTAGAAACTCGCCTCGTCGAGGCCGTCGAGCGTCGACGTCACGCTGCCGCCCGTGAGCGTGTACGCCTGCGGGGTCGCGCCCGAAGCGACCACCCTCCGGAGCGCGTCCAGCACCCGCGCGACCGGCTTCACCGACGCGTACGGCCGCCCCGCCTCCCGCTGCTGGCGGAAGTTGTGATTGATGTCGCAGAACCGGCACTCCTCGTCTTTGCCGAAGTACTGGCAGACGCGGAAGACGGTCAGGTAGAGCAGGTAGCCCCACTCGATCGACGGCGCGACCTCGGTGAGCGGGAAGCCGTCGTCGGTGCGGCCCCCGTAATACGGCGGGCGCGGGGCGAAGCCGACGTCGGCCGCGACGGTCGAGCCGCAGACGAGCGCGACGCGCCCCTCGCGGAGGTCGACCACCCACGGGCTCGCCGGATTCAGACGCACCGACACGACGACGCGCCGGAAGCCGAACGGCCCGCCCGACAGCGAGATCTCCTCGGGCGCGGCGTCGCGCTCCTCCGGCGAAAGCTCGGCGAGCGGCGCGCGGTTGAACGTGAAGATGAAGTAGGTCTTCGCGGCGTAGTCCGCGAACGCGCCGAGCGCCGCCGCGGTGAAGCGCACGCCGCGCCGCAGGAGGTCCTCCTTCACGACCGCTTCGAGAGGGACGTCGGGAAAGCGGGCGGCGAGCGCCTGCGCGTCGTCGAAGGCGGCGTGGGCGGCGGAGGCCTCGGCCGGAATCATGGGCGATCATCGCACCGGCCTCCGGCGGCAAAAAGGCCGCGCCGCGCCGCGGGACGCCGCGCGGTCGGCGTCCGCCGCGGGCGCCGCGCTGCTATCGTCCGCCGC
>DASPNK010000568.1:0-8223 GCA_035626575.1 Planctomycetota bacterium
CTTCGCGACGGCGACCTCGCCGGCGGATACGCGACCGAGGACGGCGATCGCTGGGTGTGCGCCGAGTGTTTCGCCGATTTCAGATCGGAGTTCGCCTGGGAACTCGTCGACGATGCGCCGGACTGAGCGTTCGGCGCGCAGTAAAGGCGCATTCGTACGGAGCGCGTAACCGCCGCGATCGTGTCGCGCGAACTTCGCCGCCTTCGGGGCGCCGCGCTTCGGCGATGACCGATCCACGGAAGCAGGACCGTGTCGTCGCTGCGCGCCGCGTCGAGCCGCTGCGGTCCGTCGGACCGTGCAGTTCGAAGCTCGCCGCGATCCGGCGAGCCCGGTGGATCGGTCGACGGCTCGGCGATGATCGCTCGTGCGGCGAGACGCTCGCCGCGAAGCGTCGCTCACCCCTCCTGCCGCTCGATGAGCTTCTTCAGGCCTTCAAGGGCCTTCATGCCTTCGAGCAGGCGGGCGCGGAGCGCGTCGTCGCTCTCGGCGGCGAGGACCTTGTCGAGGTCTTCGACGGCCCGCACCGCGTGCGCGAGCGCGTCGACCGCGCAGTGCGCCTTGGTCAACCGCAGCGTCGCGGCCTGCTTGTCCATCTCGGCGCGGATGCGCACGACGTCTTTCATCAGCACGGCGTACTCGCTGGAGGCGGCTTCGATCGCTTCGAGCGATTTTTCGATGATCGCCCGACGGAGCGGCGGCTTCGCGCGCCGCGCGACGTCGTCGAGCGCCCGGGTCCCTTCGAGCAAGGGCGGCGACTTCTCGATGAACGCCTCGAGATCTTCGAGGACCGTCTCGGCGACGCGCGTCGAGTCCGCCGCCGCCGCGCCTTCGAGGATGGACTCCAGCACGTCGGACAGGGCGGCGAGATCGTTCAGGTCGACGTCCGACCAGCGTACGCGGCGGTAGCTCACGACTCCCTCGCTTTCCGGATCAACGCCCGCAGTTCCACGACCGCTTCGACGAGCGACGACGCGTCGACGCCGCGCCCGGCGCGCACCGCTTCCAACAGCTGCGCGTGGGCGGCCGACCACGCCGCGAGCGCCTGCGCGGCGCCGCTCCGCAGCTCGCCGAAGGCGACGATCTTCGCGCGCAACCCGGCGAGGCGGGCGTCGTCGTCCTCAAGCAGCCCGTCGATCCGCGTCAGCAGGGCGTGCGCGCGGTCCACGTGTTCGGCGCCGTTCCGCGCCAGCTTCGCGCGCGCGGATTCGACGCGCGCCGTCGCGGCGGCGGCGTCGGCGGCGGTCACGGCGGCGGCCTCCGCGACGGCCAGCTCGACCGTCGCCTCCGCGGCGCGCGCCACCATGCGGGCGAGGTGGTCCTTCAGCTTCCGCCGCTCCTCGTCCAGCGCGACGTAGCCCTCGGCGTCGCGGATCGCGTCGACCTGCAGCAGGAACGCCTGGACGCCGATCCGGTTCAGGTGCTCCATGTCGTCGGCGAGCTTGTCGGCGATGCGCGTGATCGCGGGCTGCGCCTCGGTCATCGCGGCCTCGAGCGTCCGCGCGGCGCGGGCGCGGGCGACGTGTTTCCAGACGAACGCCGCCGCATCGGAGACGACGGCCGCGACGCCCGAACCCGGTTCGGGCAGGCCGGCCGCGAAGGCGAGCGCGGCGACCTTGTCCGCGAAGGCGCGCGCGGCGTCGCCCGCCGCCTCCGAAGCCTGCACGACGCCCGCGACGGAGTCGGCGTACTGCGACATGCCGTTCATGGCGTCGTCGCGAGCCTTCCACGCCTCGCGGAGACGGTCGGCCTCCTCCTTCATGCCGGAGTCGTGCAACGCCTCTCCGGCGACCTTGCCGGTCTCTTTGACCGCGGTCGCCAGCGCGCGCGTCGACTCCACGAACCCGGACGGATCGGGCGCCGCGGCGCACCCCGTCCACCAGCAGGCCGCGATCAGGCAGCCGCCTCTCCACCACCCGTGCATCGGGTCTCCTGATTCCTCCGGCGGGACTGCGGGCGTCCGACGCCGATCGAGCGCGCGCATCCTACAGCGGAACGGGACGGCGGGTCGGAAGCCTGCGCGGCGTCGCCCGCCGAAGGAGCGGAGGTCCGCCCGCCCGCGAAGCGGAGCGACGGACCTGCTCGCGGTGATCGACGGCGGCTCGCGCCGCGCGAAGCGCGGCGGGCGTCGGTCGGCGGAGCGCCGCGCTCCCGCGTCTGACATCATCGTCGCGCCGCCGCCGCCGCGAACGTTGAACGCAGGCCGCCTACCGTTCCTGCGACGCCGGCTCGGCGGGCGTGAACACCTGCACCTTCACGCCGCCGGCGAGCGTGTGCCGCCACACGACCTTGCGGCCCTCGACGATGGCGACGGCGCGCGGCTCCTCGGGGGCCGAGCGGTTCGGGCCCTGCAGCGTGCTGTCGCGTTGCGTGATGACGACGAGCGGACGGTCGAAATCGGGGTCGCCCTTGCGCGGCACGCGCTCCGGGCTCCGGAAATCCGCGTGCGGCGCGTAGCAGCGGAAGGGGAGCACCATTTCGTAGAGATGCGGCTGCCAGAGGATCGCGGTCAGGAGCGGCGGCTTCGACGGGTCGTCGACGGCGAGGCGCTGCGCCGTCTCGAGGGCGACCGTCACCGCGCCTTCGGTGTCCTCCCGCGGCGCGCCGAAGATCTCGCCCGTCGCGAGGAGCCCGACGCCCACGAGCGCCGTGCCGCGAACCCAGCGCCCGACGCGGCCCGACGTCGCCGCGAGGGCTTCGGCGAGCAGCAGCGGCAGCGCCCACGCCATGACCGCGTTGTAGCGGAGCGCGAAGCGGCCCCACTGGCGGATCTGGAGCGCCGTCATGACGGCGAGCGCCGCGACGGCGTAGATCACGACGGCGCGCAACGCCGGGTCGAGCGGGCGGGGATCGGCGACGAAGCGGCGATACAGCCACCACGCCGAGCCTAGGGCGACCGCGGCGCCGAGCAACGCGAGTCCGACCTTCGAGGTTTCGGTCCAAGGCGACCCGAGGCTGTCGAGCCGCGGCGCGACGAGCTTGGGGAACTGTTGAAGCGCTTCCTTCTGAAGGTGCGGCCCGACGTCGAACCACTTCGAGGTCGCATCCGCGCCGTCGGCCGCGTCGGGCGCCAGTTCGCCCGGCGACGTGAACACCCATTCCGCCCGCGTGGAGATCCACGGCAGCAAGGTCGCGCCGCCGAGAAGCCCGAGGACCACGAGCCCCCAAAGCGGCAGCGGACGCCACGGCCGGCGATCGGGTGTCTCCCGCGCCGCGCCGCGCTCGACGACGTCGCCGAGCAGCCGCGCGACGCCGACCGCGATCAGCGCCACCGGGAACGCGTACCACGAGAGCGTCCCGAGCGCCGTCGCGGCGAAGAACGTCGTCGCCCGCAGGAAAGCCGGCCCGCG
The DNA here is from genome assembly GCA_035626575.1 of Planctomycetota bacterium. GTDB lineage: Bacteria > Planctomycetota > CAIWVZ01 > DASPNK01. The sequence continues at coordinate 3,348 of DASPNK010000568.1, forward strand.
GTCGTCGAACGCCGCCCAGGCCAGCGCGGCGGAAGCGAGCATCACCCACGCGTAAGGCCGGAGCTCCATGGAGAAGTAGACGAGGAACGGCATCAGCGCGCAGAGCCACACGGCCAGCTCGACGGCGCGCCGCCCTCGGCCGCGGCGCGCGAGCAGCGCCACGGGCAGCAGAATCAGCACGCCCGCGGGGACGGTGAGCGCGCGGTAACGCCGGACGTCGTCCCAGCCGCCGAGAAAGCGGCTCGCGCCGTGCACCGCCATGTAGAAAAGCGGCGCGTGGAAGTCCCGCGCGACGCTGTCGGCGACCGCGTCGAGATCGGGCCGCAGACCGTGCGCGACGGTGTGCATCTCGTCGAGCCAGAAGCTCGACTCCATCGCGTCGACCGTGCGCACCAGCAGCGCGACCAGGACGCCGGCGGCGACGAAACGCCGGGTCGCGCGCCGCGCCGCCGATGCGTCGGCGGGCGGCGTCGAGACGGTCGACGTCGACGTCGGCCGCCCGTCGACCCCCGAGGGGGCGGGCGCGACGTCCGACGGCGCCGCAGGGGAGGGCGTCGCGTCGGTCATGCGGCGAGGATGCCCGAAATCGTCGTCCGAGGAAAGCGCCGGCCCGGCCGCCGCCTCAACGCGGGCGGAGCACGACCAGGTCGAGCTCCCTACCCATCGTCCCGCGGAAGCGCGCTTCTTCGACGCATTCCGCCTCGAGGAGCGCCGCGATCTTCGGGGTCCGCGACCGGAGGAAGACCGGCGAGCACGTCAGCACCCGGGTTTCGGCCCGGTTTCGGGCGAGGGCGGCGCGGAGCGGCGCGTCGTCGTCCAGCGGCTTGTCGCCGTCGCCGAGAGCGAGCGGCGTGAACCGGGGCGCGTAGAGGTGTTTGCAGGGCCACATCGCGAGGCCGGCCGCGAAGACCTCGCCGCGGGGCGCGTCGACGTCGCCCCGCGCCGCCGCGGCGACCGCCCCGACGAAATCCTGCTTGGGGCGCCAGGCGGACGGCACGGTCGCCGCGCTCGCGACGAGGAGCGTCGCGGCGAGGCCCCGCGTCGCGGCGGCGGCCCGTCGACCCGCCAGAATCGCGATCCAGGTGCGCAGGCCGGCGACCAGCACGATCAAAGCGAACCCCGCGCAGAAGAAGAAGAACCGGGGCCAGAGATGCCGGCCGAGCGCGAGGGTCGCCGCGCCGCCCAGCATCCCCGGCAGCGTGAACGCCAGGGCGGCGCCGCGATCGCGGAGCCAGAGGGCGCCGAGGCCGGCGGCGCCGACCGAGAGCCCGAGCGCGCCGGCGACGACCGCCGCGGCCGTTCCGCCGACGCCGAATCCCTCCGCCGCCGCGCGGAGCTGCGAGAGCGGGTTCGTCCACTCCGAGGCCGTCGCGGCGCGGTCGTCGCGACCGGCGAAGAACGTCCACAGGTCGCGGGCCATCGGCGCGTGCAGCAGAAGCGTGACGGCTCCGCCCCCCAGGATCCCCGCCCACGGTCCGCGGACGAATCGTCCCCCGCGCCCCGGCGCGAGGAGCTGCGCCGCCGCCTGGCCGAGGCCGACGAAGACGCCGGTGAGGTGCGACCAGGCGCCGAATCCCAGCGCGAGCGCCTGCACGAGCGGTGCGCGGCGCTCGCCGTCGCGCGCGCGCAGGAAGGCGTCGGTCGACAGCAGCGTGAAGAAGAACAGCGCGGTGTAGCCCCGCGCGTTCTGCGAGAAGAACACGTGGTGGTAGGAGACCGCGGCGGCGGCGGCGGCGCACCAGGCGGCGCCGCGCGGTAAAAAGCGCCGCGCGAGCGCGTACAGCGCGGCGAGAGAAGCGAGCCCGAAGAGGACCGCCGGCAGCCGGAGCGCCCACGCCTCCTCGCCGCAGACGCGCGCCGAGAGCGACGCCGCCAGCGAATACAGCGGATGGTTGTTGTCGTTCGGGTAGGCCGTCGCGCTCTTCGTGACCGGCTGCCGCACGTAGTCGGCGAGGAGGAGCGTCTCGTCCAGCCAGAGCTGCTGGTTCAGCGCGACGATGCGGAGCACGGCGGCGACGACGAGCAAGGCGAGCAACGCCGGACCGCCGTCTCGCACGCGGGCGCACCAGCCGTCGGGCGCTTCGCCGGGCGCCGTCGGCGTGCGACGCGCCTCGCGACCGCGCACGTCCGCGGCGACGCGCGCCGCGATCTCCCGCGCGCTCCCGTTCAGCTCCACGCCTGCGGGCCGCGCGCGCGCAGGTCGGCGGCGACGTCTTCGATGATCCGGCGCAGCGGGATCTCGGGCTGGAAGCCGACGAGGCGTTTCGCCTTCGAGACGTCGGGGACGCGGCGTCGCATGTCCTCGAAGCCTTCGGCGAACGCCTGTTCGTAAGGCACGCGGCGCACCTCGGACTTCGAGCCGACGACCTCGAGGATCAACTCCGCGAGGCGGTTGATGGTGACCTCTTCCGGGTTGCCGAGGTTCACCACTTCGCCGACCGCCGCGGGGCTCTCCATCAGCGCCACGAGGCCGCGCACCACGTCCTGCACCGCGCCGAAGCACCGCGACTGCTCGCCGTCGCCGTACACCGTGAGCGGCTCGCCGCGCAGCGCCTGCGAGACGAGGCGCGGGATCACCATGCCGTAGCGGCCGGTCTGCCGCGGGCCGACGGTGTTGAAGAGGCGCGCGATCACCACCGGGAGCCGCTTCTCACGCCAATAAGCGAGCGCGAGGAACTCGTCGACCATCTTCGACGCGGCGTACGCCCAGCGCACGCGGTGCGTCGCGCCGAGCAGCACGTCGTCGTCCTCGCGGAACGGCACGTTCTCGCTCTTGCCGTAGACCTCGGACGTCGACGTGATCAGCACCTTGCGACGGAAGCGGCTCGCGCAGCGCAGCACGGTTTCGGCGCCGGCGACGTTGGTCTCGATGGTCTTGACCGGTTGCTCGAGGATCAGCCGCACGCCGACCGCCGCCGCGAGGTGATAGACCTCGTCGCACTCGCGGACGAGGTCCTCCACGACGCGCTCGTGCGCGATGGTGTCGACCACGACGCGCACCGCGCCGGTGCGCTCGAGCGCCTCGACGTTTTCGATGCGGCCGGTGGACAGGTCGTCGACGACCGTCACGTGCCGGCCGCGCTTCACCAGCAGTTCGCAGAGGTGCGAGCCCACGAAGCCGGCGCCGCCGGTGACCAGGGTTTTCATGCAGCGGGTTCCGGGCGGGTCGGGTCGGATGCGGCCGGCGGACGTCGCGGCGGCCGCGCGTCAGTCCTCCACCACGTGCGCCTTGAACTCCTCGCGGCGCCGCGCCCACGCGGCGCGGTCGAAGCTCCCGTCGGGCGCGAGGCAGGATACCGCGGCGTAGGCCATGCGGAGCGCGTGGTGCGTGTTGTCGTGGGCGAACAGGCCCTGGCGGCCGAAGAACGTCAGACCCTCCAGCCCGGAAAGCCAAGCGTCCGTCGCCTCAAGGTCGCGCTCGTAGCCGATTCCGTAGATCGGATAGGCGTTCCGCGCGCGCTTCACCGTGACGCGGACCGGCGGCGCCGGCAGCGGCAATCCGGCGCGCGCGAGCCCCTCCGACACCGTCCGACCGAGCGCCTCGTCGGAGGCGTTCCACAGCGCGTCGTCGGCCTCGCAGGGGATCTCGGCGCACAGCACGGTGCGATCGCGCGGCTCGGTGCGGACGGAGTAGTTCTTCGGCTCGGAGAGGCGCGTGAAGGGGATCTCGACCTCCGGGAAGTAATGCGCGTCGTACTCGGTGAAGCGCGGCACGGGCAGCGTGAGGTAGACGAGCAGCAGCGAGCGGAGGCGGATGCGCCCCGCGGCCAGGACCACCTCGGGCGGCGGCGCGGGCGTCAGCGTCGCGACCAGCGCCTTCACCGGGATCGTCGAGAGCACGTGGCTCGCGTCGAGACGTTCGGCGCCGTGCGGGCCCTCGACGCGCACCGCGACGACGCGGTCGCCCGCGCGCTCGAGCGCGATGACGCGCGTGCGAAGGCGGATCTCGGCGCCGCTCGCCTGCGCGGCGTCGGCGAACGCGCGCGGGATCCGCCCGAAGCCGCCGCGCGGATAGAAGAACCGGCCCTGGCCCGGCTTCTTCAGCCCCGGGAGCGCGCCGAGGATGCGGCCGACCATCTTGCCGAGGGAGCCGGCGGAGACGCGTTTGCGCGCCTGGATCGGCGACAGCTCCCGCGCCGCGCGGCCCCACATCTTGATCGCGAACGGCCCGTAGAACTGGCGGAAGATCGTCCGTCCGAGACCGCGCTCGAGGATCGACTGGAAGGTCTCGCCGTCGTCGGCGGGCGCGCCCGCGCCGTTCGACGTCGCGACGGACGACGGTTTGCGGCGGCCGCCGACGATCTTCCGCAGCGCGTCGCCCGCCACGCCCGCGACGAACCGCGGCGGGGCGTGCAGGACGAGGTCCGCCGGCTTGAGCGGGAAGTGCAGCCAGCGGCCCATCAGACGGATGCGGCCGTGGCGCGGGCGGTCGAGCAGGTCGTCGCCCAGCAGAGCCTTGACGTCGGCCATGACGTCGGCGGGCGTGCTCGGATGCAGGCGGTGCGAGCCGTAGTCGACGGTGAGGCCGTCGAGCTCGAAGCCGCCCGCGTGCCCGCCGACCGCGTCGGCCTGCTCGACGACGACGCACGGCGTGCCGCGTCGCGCGAGGCGGAACGCCGCCCCGACGCCCGCCGGCCCGGCGCCGAGGACGATCACCCGTCGTTCGCTCATGTCACGACCGCCGTCGATCCGTTCGACCGCCCGCGCCGCGCCGCTTGAGCGCGGGACGCCGCGACCCAACCGACGCCGGCGAGCAGGCTGCCGGCGGCGAGGACGCCCTGCCAGGCGAGGGAGGCGGCCGCGGCCGCGTCGGGCGCGACGCCGAAGCGCGCACAGAGGGCGGCGAAGGCCGCTTCGCGCACGCCGATGCCGCCGA
>DASPNK010000569.1:0-2468 GCA_035626575.1 Planctomycetota bacterium
TCGCAGTGCGAGCGGAACTACGCCCAGCAGACCTCGCCGGGGGTCATCAAGGGGCGCGGGTCGACCTCGTACCGCTTCGACAACGACGTGCGGGGCGGGAGCTCCGGGTCGGCGCTCATGGTCGGCGGCGAGACGGTTGGCGTGGTGACGCACTGCGCGGATTCGTGCACCGGCCAGCAGGGCAACATCGGCACCCGCGTGGATCGGGCGGAGTTCGTCGCCGCGCGCGAGGCGATGTCCGCGTGCGAGATTCCCGACGGCGAGATCGTCTTCGAGACTTCCCCCTTCTTCGTGCTCGGGCTGGACGTCTCTCCGCCGGACAACAACGGCGACGGCGACGGCTTCACGGCCTTCGGGCGCGTCTGGGACTCGGGCACGCGCGTGACGGTCGTCGCGCCGGTCGAGGCGTCCAGCGGGTGGTGCTTCGACGAGTGGCGGCTCGACGGCGCCTTCGCGGGCGGCGACACGACGCTGGCCTTCACCGTGGCGCAGGGCTCGCACAGTCTGGTGGCCGTGTACGCGCAGGGGAATTGCTTCTGCTCGGCCGACTTCAACCAGGACGGCGCGGTCGACACGCGCGACGTGATCGCCTTCCTCAACGCCTGGAACGGCGGCGACTCCTCGTCGGACATGGACGGCAACGGCGTGATCGACACGCGCGACGTCATTTCGTTCCTCAACCTGTGGAACGCCGGCTGCTGACGTCCCGGCTGCGCCGAGGCAGAAGGATGCGGTCCGCCGGCTCTCCCCGGCCGGCGGACCGCCCCTCTCTCCCCGCGCCGCACTCACGCGACGCGGGCGACCGTGCTCTCGGATTCACCGATCCCTGGATGGCGCGCATTCCCGGGGCCGGGCACGGCTCTGGCGATCTCTCTCCCGGAGGAGAGCGCAGCGGCGGGTCGCTCGCTGCCATCGTGTCGCGGGGCGGGCGCTAGCAGCCGATGTTCCAGGCGTTCAGGAAGGCGATGACGTCCTGGGTGTTGATCTGGCCGTCGCCGTTGAAATCGGCGGCGGAGTCGTCGGCGTTCCAGGCGTTGAGGAAGGCGATGACGTCCTGGGTGTTGACCTGCCCGTCGCCGTTGAAGTCGGCGCGGCACTCACACTCGTCGGGCACGCCGTCTCCGTCGAGGTCGTCGGAGGAACCGGCGGCGACGTCGCACAGGTCGAGCGTGCCGTTGCCGTTGCAGTCGGAGATGCCACCGAAGGCGTACGCGGCCCCGCCGCCGCCGTTGAAGGTTTCCGGCGCGCCGATCGCGGCGAGCTCGCCATCGGCGGAGGCGGAGATGCCGAAGAACTGGTCATCGGCGGGGTCGGAGGCGGTGAGGCGGGCCTGCTCCACCCACTCGGCGCCGATCTTCCTGAAGACGTACGCGGCGCCCGCGCTGTGGCCGTTGGCGGCGGCCGTGAGCGCGCCGACCACGATGATGTCCTCGCGCGGGATGGAGACGCTGTAGCCGAAGGCGTCGCCGAGCTGGGCGTCGCCGGGGACGAGCTTCTCGAGCAGGGACCAGCCGCCCGAGCGCGGGCCGTACAGGTAGACCGCGCCGGTGTGGGTGGGGAAGTTGATGCCCGGGCCGGGGGCGCCGACGGCGATCAGATCGCCTCGGATCGCGACGGCGGAGCCGAAGCGGTCGTCGGGGCCGAGGTCGGTGGGCGCGAGGCGCGACACCTGCACCCAGTTGAGGAACCGGTTGCGCTCGAAGACGTATGCCGAGCCCGAGCGCTCGCCGGCGCCGTCGGAGTTCGGCGCGCCGACGACGGCGTGCGGCACGTCGACGGCAACCGCCGCGCCGAAGTTGTCGCCCTCCATGCCGTCGGAGGCCTCGAGCGGCTGGAAGCGCTCCCACTGCGTGCCGTCGAAGCGGTACGGGACGACGACGCCGTTGAGGCTCCTCGGGGCCGCGACCATGGCGGTGGTCCCGTCGAGGGCGACGACCTGGCCGTAGAAGCCGAAGGAATCGATGTAGAACGGCGGCGGGAGGCGTGCCTCCTGTTGCCAGAAGGCGCCGTTGTGCCTGAAGACCCAGGCGGCGCCCTGGGTGCAGTCGTCGGGGTCGTTGCAGGTGTCGTAGTCCACAGAGGCGCCGATGACGGCGAGGCCGCCCTGCAGGGCGACGCTCGTGCCGAAGTCCAGCGTGTCGTCGGTGTGCTGGACGATCACCTGCTCGTGCGACCAGCCGGCATCACCGAGCCGGAAGACATGGGCGCGGCTCTGGCCGGGCTCCCCGATGAGCAGGCCGTCGCCCGAGAGGGAGACCGAGCGGCCGAACTGGTCGCGCCCGAACTCGCCGTTGGGATCGGTGATCCTGGCCAACTCGGTGTCGGTGCATTGAGCGTGTGCGGCGGCGCCGAGGGCGGCGAACAGGATGGCGGCAAGTGCGCAGCGCATGCGTATCTCCTTGGTGCAGCGAGGTCGTAACGGATTGGCGTGATGCGTCCTCACGGGCGCGGCGAGAGCTGGATGCGCT
>DASPNK010000570.1:0-3597 GCA_035626575.1 Planctomycetota bacterium
ACGTTGTTCGCCGTCAGGTCGATCACCTGCGTGAACGTGTTCGCGACCGGGTCGTACGAGAGGATGCTCTTGTTGCCGTTGCACGCGACGTAGAGCTTGGTCCCGTCCGCCGACCAGGAAAGACGGCGCGGATGGTGCAGCAGCGCATGCGTGAGCGTCGCGACGACCGCTCCGTTCACGTCGAACCGGACGATCTTGCTCGCGAGCGCCGTGGCGCCGGCGGACACGTAGACGTCGTTCGTGCCGGGCCGCACCGCGACGTCCTGCGTCTGCGCGAGGCCCTGGGCGGCGCCCGCGAACAGCGCCGTCGCGACGCCGGCGCCGTCGTAGGTGCGCACCTCGTCGCCGCGGCAGACGAACGCCTTGCCGTCGGCGTCGAAACCGAACCCGCGCGCCTGGCCGGTCCCTGCGAGCGCATGGGTCGCGACGGGCGTCGCGTCGAGGTCGGCGCGGTGGACCCGCAGCTGGTTCGCATTCTGGTCGAGGACCCAGACGTCCTGAGTGGGCGCGGGCGCCGCCTGGCCGGACGCCGCGGCGCCCCCGAGGAGCGCCCAGAGCAGTCGCTTCATGACGCGACGAGTGTAGCGAGCCGGGGCGCCGGCCCTCGGACGCGCGAGGGCCGACGATTCAGAAGATGATGCGCTCGGCGACGCCCCGCGCGGCGTCGTCGCCGGCGGCGTGCAGAAGCTCCGCGAACGCCTCGCGCTCGCCGCGATCCATGCCGCACGCGTCGACGAGGTGCGGCAGGCGCTCGGCGGTGCGCGACGACACCCGCGCCGCGAGGTGATAGACGATGCGGCGCCGAAGTTCGGTGTCGGCGCCCTGCGCGCGGAATTCCTCCACCAGCCGCTCGGTGGCGGCCGAGTCGCCCCGGCGATGGAGCCCGCCGAGGGCCGCCACCCGGATTTCCGGCACGACGTCCTTCGCGGCGGCCGTCGCCGCCAGCACGGCGCGCGACCGCTCGTCCCGCTGCCGCGCCAGGGCGTCGAGCGCCGCTTCCCGCGCCGGCCCGGCGGCGGCTTCGCGGGCGAGCGCGTCGAAAGAGGCCGACGCGGGCAGCATTCCGACGAGGCGCACCGCGGCGCGGCGCTCGTCCTCGGACGCGGAGGAGGCGATCCACGCCTCCAGCTCGCGCACCGCCGCGACGGGGTCCGACTTGAGGACCCGCGCCGTCGCGCGGGTACGCCACCAGAGATCCTGACGGACCCGCGACGACGGGTTCTCCCCCGCCTCGCGGCGGCGCCGGGCGAGATCCCGCACCACTGCGCCGAGGTCGCGGCCCTCGCCGCGCGCGTCGCCGCCGGCGAGCACTTCGACCTCCAGCCCGATGCGTCGGGCTTCGGACGAACGCAGCTGCTGCGAGAGGTTCTCGAAGCGCTCGTGCTCCACCTGGCGGATCAGCTGCTCGGTGAATTCCCCCGCGTCGACGCCGTTCCTGCGCGGCGTCGGCGTCCCGACGGGGCCCTCCGTCGACGCCCCGCGCGCCCCGGCGAGGTACGACGCGCCGCACAGCGCGAAGACGGTGATCGCGGCGGCGACGCGCCGTCCGACGACGAACGTCCGGGCCTGCGGAAGCGGCTCGGCCGCGCCGGCCCGCGCCCCCGCACGGAAGGCGAGCTCGACCGCTTCGCCGAGTCGGACGTCGTCGGCCGCGGCGGCGGCGCACAGCGGGCATTCGGCGAGGTGATCGACCAGGGCGGCGGACGCGACCGGGTCGGCCGCCCCGTCCAGCCAGGCGTCGAACGCGCCGCGGACTTCATGGCATCGAGGGGTTTTCATTCCGGGGACAACTCCTCCCGGAGCCGCTGCTTGGCTCGGAACAGGATCAACGACACCACGTTCGGCGTCGCCTTCAACCGGCGCGCGATCTCCTGACAGCTCAGGCCGTCGAGAAATCGGAGTCGCACCACGCGCGCATACCGGGCCGGCAGCCGGTCGAGCGCTTTCGTCACCGCCGCGGTCTCCTCATCGCGCGCGGCGAGTTCGAAGGCCGACGGCCCGTCGTCGTAGCCGGCGCCGCTCTTCCGGGCGCGGTCCTGAAAGGTCCGCTCCTCGAGCCGCGTGCGCCGCCGCGAGCTGATCGCGAGGTTCACGCCGATGCGGAAGTACCACGTGGAGAATTTGTGCTCCTCCACGTAGCGGTCCAGGTGCTCGTACGCCCGGAGCGCGGCCTCCTGCGCCAGGTCGCGCGCCTTTTCGCGGTCTCCCGCGATGGGCGTCAACACGGCGAGGAGCGGCTCCTCGTAACGCGAGACCAGGCGACCGAACGCGTCGGGATCCCGGGCGCGTGCGCGCGCCAGCAGGACGGCTTCCTCGTCGCGGTCGTCGGCCATGCGTCGTCCGTCTTCCTACGCTTCCGGCGGGGCGGGTCTTTCGCCGGCCGGAAAAAACCCCGCCGGCGAGGGCTTCAAGCGAAGCGGCGAACGACGCCGAGACGCCGATCCCGCCCCCGGCGGGCGGCCGTCGGCCGCAACCCCGTGGGCGCGGTCAGCACGCGAGCAGCGGCGGCTTTTCGAGGTCGGCGCGGATGCGGGCGGCGGCTTCTTCGTAGCCCTTGCGGCCCATGAGGGCGTAGGTCGCGTCTTTCGCGGCCTCGACGCCGGGCTGGTCGAAGGCGTCGATCTTGAGGAAGTCGCCGGCGAGCGCGGTCGCGGCCTCCCACGCCATGAGGAACGCGCCGACGGTGCGGGCGTCGACGTGCGGGAAACGGATTTCGACGACCGGGCGGCCCGCGGCGCGCAAAGCGAGCTTCGTCGCGACGCGTTCCGCTTCGAGGAGGCGGTTGATCGTGCCGCCGCCGAGATAGGCGAGGCCCGGCACGTCGGCGAAGCCCGCGGGGATCTGGACTTCGACGTCGAAGCGGTCGACGCCGATCACCGTGAACACCTTGTCGGCGGGGCCTTCGACGTAAAGCTGCGACTGCGAGTGCTGGTCGGTCGCGCCGAGCGCGCGCACCGGCGTCTGGCCGACGAAGACGTCGCGGCCGTCCGTCGACTTCCGCTTGCCGAGGGACTCCGCCCACAGCTGGCGGAACCAGTCGGCGAGGTCGGAGAGCCGCTTCGAGTACGGCATCAGGACCGCCATGTTCTTCTGGCGGTCGCGGTAGAGCAGGACGTGGACCGCCGCCAGGAGGGCCGCGGGGTTGGACTCGAAGACCGTCGACGCGCAGCGGCACGCCATCTCGCTCGCGCCGGCCAGCAATCCGCGGACGTCGACGCCGAGCATGGCGAGCGGAAACAGCCCGACCGGCGTCAGGACCGAGAAGCGCCCGCCCACCTCGTCCGGTACGACGAACGAGCGCCAGCCTTCCTTCTCGACCATCGGGCGGAGGTAGCCCTTCGCCGCGTCGGTCGTCACCACGAAGCGGTCCTTCGTCGGAACGCCGGCCTTGCGGAACAGCTCCTTCACGACGAGGAACTGCGACATCGTCTCCGCGGTGCTGCCCGACTTGGAGATGACGTTCACCACCAGCCGTCTGGGATCGAGCCGCGACAGGAGCGCGTGCATCTCCTCGGGGTCGACGTTGTCCAGCACGTGCAGGCGCGGCGCGCGGCGCCGTTCGGCCGGCAGCGCGTTCCACCACGGCCCTTTCAGCGC
>DASPNK010000571.1:0-3007 GCA_035626575.1 Planctomycetota bacterium
GTTCGCGACCGACGCCGAGGTCACGCGGTGCGCGTTGTAGAACGCGTTGCCCGCAGCCGTGCAGCGGACGAAGCCCTGGAGCGCCGCGAGCGTGAGGCCCGTGGTCGCGTACGTTCCGCCGTTGAACGCGCAGGCCGTCGCCGTGGGCAGAGCGCCGGAACCGAGCGTGAGGCACGGGCCGCCGGCCAGCGCCGTCGTCACGTGATCCAGCGTCGCGTCCGACCCGCTGAGCTCGATCGACGGATTGCCGTTCCACCCGGCGCAGCGCACGTTCAGGTAGCCGAGCGTCGACGCGTCGGAGGAGCCGCCGAACCACGCCTGGATCCACTGGCCCGGCGCGGCCGCGGACGCCGCGGCGTCCTTGTTGGTGTCGCCGCCGACCGCGTCGTCGGCCAGGGACGTCAACGTGACGGGCGTTCCCGCGGCGCCGTTCGCGATCAGCGTGCCGTAGGTGTTCAAAGTGTGCACGGCGCCGAACTTGACCGTGACGCCGGCGTTGAGCGTCAGCGTCGAGCCGCCGTTGACGGTGATCGTGGTCTGCGCCACGACGACGCCGTTGCCGTTGAACGAGTCGTCGACCGACCAGGTCGCCGAACCGGAAAGCGATCCCGACGTCACCTCCGGCGCGTCGAGCACGGTGTTGCCGCTCGCGGTGCACGCCGAGAAGCCCGAGAGGGCGGCCACATGAATGCCGGTCGCCGCGCGGACGCCGTTTTCGAAGGCGCTGTTGGTGATCGTCGGGAACGAGTTCGCGGACAGCGTCAGGCACGGGCCGCCGCAGATCTGGACGCGGAGGTCGTTCGCGACGATGTCGGCCGAGCTGAGCTCGACGCCGGGGTTGCCGTTCCACCCGGCGCACCGCACGCGCAGGCCCTGAAGGTTCGACGCGTCGGACGCCGAGCCGAACCAGGCCTGGATCCAGTGGCCGGCCGCGGCGACCGTGGCGCCGCCGTTCTTGTTGGTGTCGCCGCCGAAAGCGTCGTCGTGGATGGACGTGAGCACCGCGGGCGACGCCGTCGTGAGCGTGCCGTAGACGTTGCACGTGTGCGCGCCGGCGAACTTGCAGACGACGCCGGCGCCGAGGTTCAGCGATTGCCCGCCGTTCACGGTGATGGTGCCCGTCATCACGAACACGCCGTCGCCGTTGAACGAGTCGTCGACCGAAAGCGCGACCGCGCCGGAGATGCTCGCGGTCCCGATCTCCGGGGCGTCGTAGATCGCGTTGCCGGTCGCCGTGCAGCCGGAGAACCCGGCGGCGGCGTGTATGGGGACGTTGATCGCCGCCCGGCTTCCCGTGTTGAAATGGCACGACGTCACCGTCGGCGTCGAGTTGTTGGCGAGGTCGAGACCCGCCGCGGCGCTGATTTCGGTGGTCACTTCCGTGAGCGACGCGGTCGAGCTCTCCATCCGGATCGTCGAGTTCCCGTTCCAGCCCGAGTGGCGCACGCGGACGTGCGTCAGCGACGAGGCGCCGCTGGTCGACGCGAACCAAAGCTGGATCCACTGGCCCGCGACGGGCGACGTCGCGGCGCCGTCGGCGTTGGCGTCGCCGCCGTAGACGTCGTCCTGCGCGGACGTGATCACGACCGGAGCGCCGGGCGTCCCGTTGCACGTCAGGGTTCCGTAGTTGTTGAACGCGTGCGCGCCGCTGAATTTCAGGACGACGCCGGCGCCGAGGGTCAGCTGGGCGCCCGTGCTCACGGTGACCGTCGTGTGGAGGATCACCGAACCCGATCCGTTCATCGTGTCGTCGACCGTCACGGAGACGGGCGCCGCCGTGCCGATCGAGTTCGACGTCGCTTCGGGCGCGCCGTAGAGCGTCTGCCCCGACGCGGTGCAGCCGGAGAAGCCCGCGAGGGCGTCGAGCCGGCAGTTGACCGCGACGCGCGTCCCGCCGACGAAGTTGCAATTCACGACGCTCGGCTGCGCCGCGCCCGCGAAGTCGAGACACGCGGCCGCGCAGCTCTGCACCGTGCAGCCGACGAGCGTGGGAGAGCCGCCGTCGAGGTAAATGCCGGAGTTGCCGTTCCATCCCGCATGGCGCACGTGCAACTGCGTGATCTGGCTGGCGCCGGCGCTCGACGCCAGCCAAAGGCGGATCCACTCCCCGGCGGTCGGAACCGTCGCGGCGCCGTCGCCGTTATGGTCGCCGCCGACGTCGTCGGCGAGGCTGGTGAAGATCGCCGGGGAGCCGGAAGTCCCCAGGACGTTCAGCGTGCCGTAGACGTTGAAGGCGTGGGCGCCGGCGAACTTGACGATCGCGCCGGCCTGGACGGTCAAGGTCTGGCCGCCGGGGACGGTCAGCGTGCTCGTGGCGATGTAGACGTGCCCGGCGAGGAACGGCCCGCCCGATCCGGCGTCGTGCACGTTGCCCGAGATGACATGGCACGTGGCGCCGGGGCATCCGGAGAATTGCGCGGTCGCCGGCGAGGCGACGAGCGCCCCGACGGATGCGACGGCCAAGGCATACGACAAGATGCGCGCTCGCGACGAGCGCGTGACGACTGACGACATGGGAACGACTCCGGGGACGGCGCCGCTGGAATCCGAGGCCCGCGACGCGGAAGGGCCGACGCAATGACTTTGGCGCCGGATCGCCGGGTCTGACAAAAAAATGTTCAAGCGCGAAACCGGAGCGGCGAAGCAGGTCTGCGCGCTTCGCGGCGATTTCGCCCGCGGGTGAGGCCTCGCCCCCGCCGCAACCTCCGCGGTCCCCGCGGGGCGCTCCGGCGCCGTCTCAACGCGCCGCAGTGCAAGACGAGGACCGCGGAGGCCCGCGCGCGGAGCGACGGCCCCGCATCGTCGGTCGCGGTGGGCGTCGGTTCGCGGACGATGGCCGTCCCACGCCCGCCGCAGACCGACGCTGCGGGCGCGTCCTCGCTGCGCTCGGCACGACGCTCCGCGGTCCACGCGGGGCACGCCGGCGCCGTCTCAACGCGCCGCAGTGCAAGACGAGGACCGCGGAGGCCCGCGCGCGGAGCGACGGCCCCGCATCGTCGGTCGCGGT
>DASPNK010000572.1:0-3073 GCA_035626575.1 Planctomycetota bacterium
GGCTTCGCCGGCGCGGACCGGCGCTCCATCGTCCGGCGAGTCCGGTCGCGGCAAGTTCGACCCTCTCCGACGGCGCGCTGCGCCGCGTCGCAGTCGGTCGAAGACTCCACGAAACAGCGCCGTCCCTATTTCAGGTGCAGCGTGAACGGAGGGTTCTCGCCTGCCGCGGGGCGGGTTTCGGCGGAGGCGTAGCGGGCGCCCGGTTGGACGCGGTCGAGGAGGCGGGACTTGATGGCTTCGCGCGGGGCGGGGGCGAGGTCTTCTTTGAGCAATGACGGGTCGTAGCCCGCGAAGATCCGGTAGCGACGGCCCGGTCGCAGCGTCGGGAAGTTGAAGCCGCCGCCGCCGTCGGCGTACGTCCGCATCAGCGGGTCCTCGGCCGACGGAGTCGCGGCGGCGTCCCCATCCGAGGCGTCGGTCTCGATCGCGACGACCAACGTCCCGCCCGCCGACGCGCCGTCAGGGAGCAGAACCCGTCCACGGACGTCGGCGTAAGCCCGGACGCGGAGGTCGAGAACGCGGAGTTCGCCGGGCGCCACGTCGACGACGGCGTCCTCTTCGGCGAGGAATCCCGGCGGCCCGGCGACGATTTCGCATCGGCCTCCACAGATCTCGACGTCGAAGTCGGGGCTCGTCGTGTCGAGGCGGACTGGTCCGGCGGGCACGTTCTCGAACCGGAACGCGCCGTCACCGTCCGTGCGTCGCTCGGCGACGAACTCGCCGAGCGGATGATCGGAAGAGCGAGCTCGGCAGGAGATGTCGGCGTCGGCGGCCGGTGCGCCGTCCGGGCGCCGCAGGACGCCTCGAACGGCGCCGTCGGGGACCAGCACGAGCCGTAGCGACACGTTCGCCGCGTCGGAGACGTCGAACTCCGCCGTCGCCTCGCCGTCGCCGTCCTTGCGGGCGGCGATCTTCACGGAGCTCGAGCCGCGCGGCAGCCGAAGGCGAAAACGGCCCGCGCGATCGGTCGACGTCGTTTCCAGGCGAACCCAGCGGACGAGTGCGGACGGGGCGTCGGGCCCCGGCGGGTACGACGTCCATCCGGCGTCCGCCGACGCGTCGAAACCGGCGACGGCTGCGGCGGCGACCGGGGCGCCCCGCGCGTCGACCACCGTTCCGCCGACGACGAGGACCGGGAGGTCGTCGTCTTCGCCGTCGTTCAGATCGGCGGCTGACGCCGCGTCGGCGTCGCGTGTCCGTCGCTCCGGCGTGCGCTCCGACGAGCTGCATGCGACGGCGAGAAACGTCGACGCCCAGACGAGCGTTGGACGTGCGGAACGGAGGGTGTGCGACACGGCGGTCCTCAAGGGAAATGCGACCGATCCGACGCCTCGCGCATGGCGCCGTTCAGGGGCGTTGCTCGCGGAGGACCACGCCGACGGCGCCTGCGGAAACGGCGTCGAGCGTCGCGGACCGGCGCCGGGGGGACGGAGGGGAATCAGCGTCGGAAGACGGAGCGGGGGCGGGCGGCGGTGCGTCGTCGTCGACGACGGCGTCGACGCCGCAAGTGAGCCGATAGCGACGGTCGGGTTTGAGGCCTGCGAGCCGGAAGCGCCCGTTCGCGTCCGGCGTCGCGCGCGCCTCGGCGAAGCCTTCGATGAACGGCGCCGGATCGTCCTTCGGTCGGTCGAGCACCGTCGCGAGGACCTCGGCGACGACCGGCGCGCCGTCGGCGTCGACGGCGACCCCGGAAATCTCGGCCGGGGGCAGGAGGCGGAGGGCGCACGTCGTCGCCTCCTTCGATCGAAGCATGAACCGTCGTTCGGGCTCGGAGAAGAAGTATTTCGCTTCCCGCGCCGGCGTCGCGGCGCGGGCGAGCGCCCACCGACCGGAGTTCTCCTCGGAGAGGACGAGCCGGCCTTCTCCGGGCGCGACGTCGTCGAACCGAAAGCGCCCGGCGGCGTCGGTGCGCGTTCGACGGCGGCGAGGAGTGTCCGCTTGACCGACCGAAGCCGACGCTCCGGCGGCGAGGTAAAGGAGGGCGACGTCGACCGCGGGCGCGCCGTCGGGGTAGGTCACCGTGCCGGAAACCGTCGCGCCCGCCGCCAACGTGAGCGCGAGAGGCCCGACTTCGGAAACGGAGACGGGCGCCTCGAACCCGCCCGAGTACTCGCCGTGCACCGCGTCGACCACGCCGTCCGACAAGGGTACGCCCGTCAACAGGAAACGTCCTGCGGCGTCGGCGAACGTCGAGGGCTCTTCGCCCCGCGACGGACGGAACGCGCTCGGCGACGCCGAGCGACGCCAGCGCACGCACGCGCCGGCCGCAGGGCGTCCGTCGTCCCCCATGGCCGTCCCGGAAAGAACGCGTCCGCGACGCAGGGTCAATGTGACGTCGGGCGCAGGGGAATCGGGGTCCAGCACGAACGGGAAGATCTGCGTCAGGAAGTCACCGGCCCGGGCGCCCGGGTCCCTCTCGCCGGCCGTCGGGGACGGCACGTGGCACCAGCCTTCTTTTCGCGGCAGGAACGCCATCCGCCCCGCAGGAAGGGACGTGAAGCGAAAGGTCCCGTCCGCTCCGGAGGTCGCGGCGGCGGCCACGAGATTCCATGCCGTCGCGCGGAAGGGAAGCGCCTCGACGACGGCGTCGGGCACGGGCACGCCGTCGGGGTCGACGACCCGTCCGGCGACCACGACGCCGCCGCGCATCGGCAGGTCGACGATCTTCGTCGTTCCTTCCTCCATTCCCGGCAGCAGGACCAGCCCCTGCCGGGCGGTCGGGCCGTTCGCGCCGTCCGGGAGCAGGGCGAATCCTTCCTTCTTCGCGAACAGCATCAGCGACGTCGACGCCGGGACCGCCAGCGCAAAGCGCCCTTCGGCGTCGGCGACGACCTCGGAAGCGACGACGCCGTCGCCGAAGACGATCGCGCCGACCTGGGACCCGGGCAGCGGCGCGCTCCGCGCCGCGTCGAACACGCGCCCCTGCACCATCGCCGTCGCCGAGAGCCGGATCGTGATCGAGGTCTCCTCGGGAGCAACCTGTCGCACGACGATTCGTCGCCCCGGCGCTTCGACGCAAACCGCGGCGTCGACGCCGGTCGACATGAAGCGAAAGCGTCCTTCGGCGTCAGTC
>DASPNK010000573.1:0-2309 GCA_035626575.1 Planctomycetota bacterium
CGCGGATTGAAGCGCCGGACGTGAGAGCGCGGCGGCGCCCGGCGCGGGTGCCGCGACCCGCCGACCTCCCGGCGCGACGAACGTCGCCGCGTCGAACGGGAGCGCCGCTTCCAGAGCGTCCGTCAATCGAAGCGCACGCAACGCGGCGACGCCGTCCGCCATCAGCCCCTCGCCGCAGGGCGCGTCGAAGGTCGGCTCGCGGGGATCGCAGCAGAGCACCGTCGCTCCGGCGCGGGCCGCCGCCAGCGCCGCCGCCGCGCCCGCGGGACCGGCGCCGATCACCGCGACGTCGAAACGCTCCGCCTCGGTCATGACTCCGGCGGCCCGAAGAGCACGAACTCGGCGGACAGCCCGGGGCCGAAGGCGGTGAGCAGCGACACGCCGTCGGAGGGCCACGCCTCCGCCTCCGCCGCGAGGTCGAGCACCGAAAGCACGCCCGCCGACGACAGGTTCCCGTAGCGACGCAGCGCCTCCCACGACCAGCGGAGGTCGGGCGGCGGCTCGCCGAACGCCGCGGCGTACGTCTCGAGCACGCGGCGGCCGCCCGGATGCGCGAGATGGAGCCGCACGTCGTCGACCGACCGGCCGCGCGCGGCGAGAAACGCGAGCGCCGCGTCGGGGAACGCCGCGGCGAGGATCTCCGGCAACTCGCGTCGCAGCACGAGCCGGAGGCCCGCCGCGCCGACGTCGAAGCCCATGACCTGGGAGGTGCCGGGGAACAGGTGCGACCCGGCGCCGAGGATCGGCGGACCCGCGCCGTCCGGAGCCACGACCGCCGCCGCGGCGCCGTCGCCGAAGAGGACGCCCGCCACGAGGTGCTCGCGTCCGCGGTCGCCCGGCCCCAGCGACAGCGAGCAGGTCTCCACGGCGACCACCAGCGTGCGCGCGCCGCGGGCGGCGAAGTCGCCCGCGACGCCGAGGGCGAGCGCGCCGGCCGCGCAGCCCGCTTCGGTGGTCGGGACGCAGTGGACGTTCGGGTGGAGGCCGAGCGCCGCCGCGAGCGGGACGTCGAGCGCGGGCAGCACGACGCCGGTGCACGAGACGTCGATCACGGCGTCGACGTCCGCGGACCGCAGCCCGGCGCGGTCGAGCGCGGCGCGCGACGCGTCGGCGGCGAGGGCGAGCGCCGCGACGGCGTAGTCGCGTTGGCGCGCGTCGAAGTCACGAGGCTCGAGCAGCCGCTCGAGGGGGAGCGCGAAGCGTCGCCGCTCGACGCCCGACCGACGGACGAGCGCGTCGACGACCTGCGGCGGTTCGGCGGGGAACATGCGGACGAGCGCGCGGACCGCGTCGTCGGGGCCCACGACGTTCGGCGGAAACGCCGTCGCAGTCGAAGCGAGGCGCGGCGTCGATGGCGAACGGTCCGTCATGTCTTCGGCGGCGACCCCCCTCCGACCCACGCTCCGGCGCGGGACGTCGCCTTCCTGACAGATAGGGAAACCCGGGAAGATCGCTCGCGCAACTTCCGCGAACGAGCGTCCATCCGACTTCGCCGGCGCGGGCCGGCGCTCCGACGTCCGGTGAAGTCCGTCGGCGAAAGTCCCGCGCGCCCGACGATCGGATGACCCGCGCGTCGCGACACCGCCGCGCCGCGCCGCGTCTTCCCCGCGTCGCCGTCGCCGGCCGTGACTTCACGACCGTCGAGCGCCGGTGACCGGACTCTTCGACCATCGAGCGCCGGTGACCGGACTTCTCGACCGTCGAGCGCCGGTGACCGGACTTCTCGACCGTCGGAGCGCCGGTTCGCGCGCGAAGCGACGAACCGGCAAACGTCGAACGTCGCCTCGCGTCGGCTCGCGGGGCGCCGCCCAGCGACCGAAGCCGGCCGGTCCGTCCGGCTTCGCCGGCGCGGGCCGGCGCTCCGACGTCCGGTGGAGTCCGTCGACGGAAGTCTCGCGCGCCCGACGATCGGATGTCCCGCACGCCGCGACACCGTCGCGCCGCGTCTTCCCCGCGTCGCCGTCGCCGGCCGTGACTTCACGACCGTCGCGCGCCGGTGACCGGATTCTTCGACCGTCGCGCGCCGGTGACCGGGTTTCTCGACCGTCGAGCGTCGGTGACCGGACTTCTCGACCGTTGGAGCGCCGGTTCGCGCGCGAAGCGACGAACCGGCAAACGTCGAACGTCGCCTCGCGTCGGCTCGCGCGGCGCCGCCCAGCGACCGACGCCGGCCCGGTGCGCCGACGCCGCGCACGCCGAAGGCGCGGCCGCGCGCTTGAACCGCGCGGCGGTCGCGGCCAACCTCGGGACATGCGCCACGGCCCGTCGTTCGCTCGTGCCCGGGGGGCGCCCCCGGGGTTTCGCGCCGC
>DASPNK010000574.1:0-4546 GCA_035626575.1 Planctomycetota bacterium
GGCCGACGACGGATTCGGCGTCGGGCGCAGCCTCGCCGCGGCGTGGGGCGCCGTCGGTCTCGCCGTCGTCGGCGGCGCGGCGTTGCTCGTCGCCGCGCATCGGTTGGGAGAGCGTCGCGGTCGCTTCGTTTCGGCGGTCACGCACGAGCTTCGGACTCCGCTCACGACGTTCCGTCTCTACGCCGACCTCCTGGCGGACGCGCGCGACGGCGATTCAGGGCGGCGCGCGGATTACGTCGCGACGCTGCAGACCGAAGCGGCGCGCCTCGCCCGCGTCGTGGAGGGCGTGCTGCTCTATGCGCGGCTGGAGGAAGGCGCGGCGCGCGCGCGGCGCGAACGCGTCGACGCGGCCGAGCTCGTCGAGCGCGCGCTGGCGCCGTCGACGCGCCGCGCGGCCGAAGCCGGCTTCGAGCTGGAGGTCGACGTCGAATCGATGCGCGGGGTCGTCGTCGACGCCGATCCGCAGGCGGTCGAGCAGATCCTCCTCAACCTCGTCGACAACGCCTGCAAGTACGCCGCCGCGGCGCCCTCGCGGCGCATCATGATCGACGGCGTGGCCGAAGCCCGCGCGGTGCGGATCCGCGTCGCCGACGAAGGCCCCGGAGTGCCCGCCGGCCAGGAGTCGGCGATCTTCCGCCCCTTCCGTCGCGCGGCGACGCACGCCGTCGAGGCGACGCCCGGCGCCGGCCTCGGGCTCGCGCTCGCCCGCGGCCTGGCCCGCGCCGGCGGCGGCGCGCTCCGCCTCCTGCCCCGCCGCGCCGAAGGCGGCGCGTGTTTCGAGCTTGCGCTGCCGCGCGCCGGGGCCGAGCGGCGCTGAACGGCGGCTTCCCCGGTCGCCTCGCCTCGATCGCGCCCGCGGCAGGTCGCACGGCTACCATGGCCGGGTCTTCGGACGCGGGAGCGCACGATGAAACCCAAGGCGTGTCAGAGGTCCGGTCGCGCGGTCGTCGTCGCGGTCGCCGCGGCGCTGAGTTCGGTCTCCCTGCGAGCGCAGGTCCCCGCGCCCGGACTGGAGTGGACGCCCGACTACCGAAGCGAGTTCGCCTATTACCCGAAGGCCGCGATCGAATTCGACGACGGCTCCGGTCCGGCGCTGTTCGTCGGCGGGTTGGAGTGGAGGCTCGACGGCCAGAAGATGACCACGTTCGCTCGTCGACGGAACGGCGCTTGGATGCCCGCGGGCGTCGCCCCTAAGCCCGGCAGTCAGTGCCAGGCCTTCGCCGTCTGGGACGACGGAACCGGTCCGGCGCTCTATGCCGCGGGCAGGTTCTACCTCGCGGTCAACGGCGCTTGGCACACGCTTGCGAAGTGGGACGGAACCGATTGGACGCTCCTCGGCGGCGACAACTCGGGCGACGTCTATACCTTGACGACGGCCGACGTCGGCGGCGCGACGCGACTCATGGCCGGCGGCCGCTTCACCACGATCGGCGGCGTCGGAGGTTGTTCCGGCGTCGCGGCGTGGGACGGGGTCGGGTGGATTCCCTGCGGCGCCGGACTGGCGCCTTCGAGCCCTCAG
Organism: Planctomycetota bacterium; assembly: GCA_035626575.1. GTDB lineage: Bacteria > Planctomycetota > CAIWVZ01 > DASPNK01. The sequence continues at coordinate 1,520 of DASPNK010000574.1, forward strand.
TGGGCGGAATTCCGCGACTTCGCCGTCGCGACGTTGGCGGGCACGACGCGCCTCTACGCCTGCGGCATCAAGCTATACGGAGGCCCCAACGCCGAGGTCTGCTGGTGGGACGGGTCGACATGGACCCAGACGTCGACGCCCGTGCTCGAGCACATGGCGTGGGGACCGTATTTCGGCAACGGCACGACCGCCAACGCGCTCTGCGCGTACGACGACGGAGGCGGAGAAGCCCTGTACCTGGGCGGGAGGTTCGCCGCCATCAACGGGGTCTACGTCGGGCCCCTGCTCCGCTACGACGGGACGACGTGGTCCGTGCCGACGGCGGGCGCGATCGCGTCCGCGGTTCCGTCGGCGCACCCGGAAGTGACCGGCCTCGCGATTCGCCCGACGGCCGCCGGCCCCCAACTCGTCGTCAAAGGCCGCTTCGATCTCGCGGGCGGCGCCGTCGGCCCCGGAATCGCGACGTTGACGCCTTCCGGGTTCACGCCGCTGACCCCCGCGGCGCCGGGGTCGCCGGCGACGCCCGCGGGCGGGCACGGCGACGTCATCGCTTACGCCGAAGACGGCTCGTCGAGGATCCTCGGGTTCGACGTGAAGCCTTGGCCGACCACGCTTGCGATCGGAGCCTTCCAGATGGCGACGCACGACGGCATCCGTTGGCGACGCGTGGACGAGCGCTCCGCGCCTTTTCCGTACCTGTGGTTCGACGTGGTCCCGGTCGCCGGCGGGACCCACCTCTACGGCGCCGTTCTGAACGCCGTCGTCGCCAAGGTCGGGGCGAACTGGGTCGAGGTCGCCGCGCTGCCGCCTCAGCTCTACGGTCCCGAGGTGAAACGGATCGTCTCGTTCGACGCGGGCGGCGGACCCGAGCTGTTCCTGATCGGGAGGGTCTTCCCGGCCGGGACGCTCGTGTTCACGCAGGCCGCGGTCCGGGTCGCCGGCGGACAGATCTGGCCGACGGGCGCCGGCGGCCTCTGGACCACCGGCTCTCCGAGCGCGGCGGAGACGATCGACCTCGGCGCGGGACCCCGCCTGATCGTCGCCGGCGGCGGCCTGTCGGGGGCTCCGTCCCCCTCCTTCGCCGTCGGCGTATTCGGGCGTCGTGCAATGGGACGGGTTCGTCTGGACGCCGTTGGGAGCGCCGATCACGCCGGCGCCGGTCGCGTCGGCGGTGTTCGACGCCGGCCTGGGACCAGAACTCTACGTCGGCGGCGCCTTCGCGGGCGGCGCCGGGTCGGCGGCGTATCTGGCGCGATGGAACGGAACCTGGGCGACGGTCGGCGCAGGGCTCAACGGCGCCGTGACGGAGCTCCGCGTGTTCGACGACGGCGCCGGGCCCGCGCTTTACGCGGCCGGGGCGTTCACCTCGGCGGGCGGCGTGGCCTGCTCGGGAATCGCGAAATGGGATGGCGCGACATGGTCCGCCGCCGGGACGGGATTGCCGCTGGGCGTCAAGACGCTGGCGGTGTTCGACGACGAGCTCGGCGGGGGGCCGACGCTCTATGCCGGCGGTAACTTCGGCGCCGGAAACCCATTCTCGGGAGGGTTGGCGCGGCTGGAAAACAGCGTCTGGAGTCCGGTGCCGGGCTTGACGACGGTCCCTCCGACGAACCCGAACGGTTCCGCGGACGTCCACCGTATCGTCGCCCACCGTGACTACGACCGACCGTCTCTCATCGTCCACGGATGGTTCAGCCACGCAGGGCCTTGGACGGCGCTTGGTTTCGCGCGGCTCGCGCCTGCGGCGCCGGTCGTCGATCTCGCCGGAAGCGCCGGCGGCGTGACCCTCACGGCGAACGGTCTTCTCCCCGGACGGACGTACGTCAACGTCTTCAGCGTGGAGGGCGCCACGCAGTCGCCGGGCGTCGGCCCGTGGGCGGGCCTCTATGCAAGCGACCCTCTGTCGCTTCTCGCGCAGGTCGCTCTCCCGATCGGCACGGAGCCGTTCAGCCTCGTCGCTTCGAGCGCGTCGTACGCGTTCGGGCCCGCCTTGCTTCCTCCGGGGCTTGCGACGCTCGACGTGCTTTCGGCCGACGTGACGCCGGGCTCACCGATCCTCGTGTCGAAGGTCGCGCGGTACCGGGCGCCGTGAGGGGCGCGGCGCGCCGTCACCGCTGACAGGCGAGACAGGCGTAGGTCGAGCGGCCGGCCTGCGGGAAGCGGACGATCGGCGCGCGGCAGCGCGGGCAGGGCTCGCCGGCGCGGTCGTAGACGAGGAACGGGTGGGCGCCGCCGGCTTCGACGTAGGTCACGTCGTCGCCTTGGCCGAGGGACGTGAGGCCGTGCTCAAGCGCGGCGAGGATCGCGCGGCGGAGGGCCTTCCGCTCCCGCGGCGCGAGCGAGGCCGCCGGACGACGCGGATCGAGACGGGCGCGGAAGCATGCTTCCGCCGCCTGGATGTTGCCGAGGCCGAGCAGGCGGCCCTGGTCCATCAGGGCGGGTTTCAGCGGCGTGCGGACGCCGTCGAGCGCGGCGGCGAGGACGGCGTCGTCGAATCGGTCCGCCCAGGGGTCCGGCGCCCCGCGCGCCCACAGCGGATGGGCGCGAAGCGCTGCGACGCGGCCGAAGTTTACGCGGCCGAAGCGTCGCGGATCGTCGAAGGAGACCGACCCGCCGTCGTCGAAGGACCAGACGACGCGGGCGTACGGCGAGCGTCGCACGCCCGGCGCGCCGACGACGAGGCGACCGGTCATGCCGAGGTGCAGCAGCGCGCCCGCGTCGCGGTCGCGAAGCGTCCAGAGCAGCGTCTTGCCGCGTCGCTCGACGGCGGCGGTGCGCGCGCCGCGCCAGGCGGCGAACGTCCCCCGCGGCGGGCGGAGGCGCGCATCGAGCGCTCGCACCGCGACGACGGCCCGGCCGCGCGCCCGCCGCCGGAGCACGCGGCGGGCGAACTCGACTTCGGGAAGCTCGGGCACGCGGGCCCGTCGATCAGGCGACGCCGGCGCCGAACGGATCCGGCGGCGGGGAGGCGTCGCGGGACGCGGGCGCCGCAGGCGGCGCCTCGGGCTTCGGCTCCGGACGCGGCTC
>DASPNK010000575.1:0-2974 GCA_035626575.1 Planctomycetota bacterium
GTTCGCGAACGACGTTCGGGAGGCCTCGATCCGTCGCCGGTTGCAGGGGATCGCGAGCGAGATGATCGCCGCCGCCGCCGTGTCGCCGGCGACCTCGTCGGACCTGATCGAGCGGTTCGCCAAGAACATCTCGCATCTCGCCGAGCGTCGCGGCGAAGACCCGGTGCGCCGGATGGCGGACGTCCTGCAGGAGGTCGTCGACGCGATCGAACGGGAACAGGGGACGCCGGGCGGGCTGGTCGGACTCGACACCGGATTCGCAACGCTGAACGCGTTGACGAACGGGTGGCAGCGCGGATCGCTGATCGTGGTCGGGGCGCGTCCGTCCGTCGGCAAGACGACGTTCGCCCTGACGACCGCGCTGCACGTGGCCAAGGGCGACAAGGGCGTCTACCTCGCGTCGGCGGAGATGTCGGCGCCGGAGATCGTGCGCAACGCTCTGTGCAACCTAGGGCGCGTGTCGTCGTCCCTGATCCGGTCCGGCCGGATGACGGCGATCCATTGGCGGAGGCTGGTCTCCGACGGCGCGGCCGCGGCGTTCAACCTCAGGTTCTTCCTCGACGACTCGCCGAACCCGACGGTGCGGCAGATCCGCAACCGCGTTCGGCGACTCGCGGCGATGCCGTCCGGCCTCGATCTCGTGGTCGTCGACTACCTGCAGTTGCTCCGCGCGACGGAAGGGACGAACCGCGAACAGGAGGTCGCGTCGCTCGCGCGGGAGCTGAAGGTGTTGGCGCGCGAGTTCAACGTGCCGGTGATCGCGCTGTCGCAGTTGAACCGCGCGTCGACGGCGCGATCGGACCATCGTCCAACGCCCGCGGACCTTCGAGAGTCCGGCGCGATCGAGCAGCACGCGGACATGATCATTCTGCTGCACCCAAAGGACGCGCCGGCGAGCGGCCTCGCGCCGGCCAACGTCACGATCCAGGTCGACCTCGCGAAGAACCGCAACGGCCAGACCGGCACGGTGGATCTCGTCCGCGTGGGTCCCGAGTTCCGGTTCGAGGACGGAGCTGCGGCGTGATCGCCTCGGCCGCGCGTCAGCGTCGCAAGGCACGCCCAGGCGAATCGACGCGCGGCGCCTTCGTGCCCGACCCCGTCTGCCCGTGGTGCGCGGTCGCCCCGACGGCGGTCGACGACCGCGTGCTCCGCTGCCCGTCGTGTGGCGAGCTGTTCTTCGAGGAGGAGCCGCGATGATCTGCCCCAACTGCGGCGCCGCGGCTCCGCGCTTTGTCATGCCCGCGCACGAGATCCCGATCGAGGTCGGCGTGATCGTCGCCCCGGCGCACGTGCGCGACACCGGACTTCTCGCCTGGTCGACGATGCTCGCCGGATCGTTCTTCCTCGAGGGGCTGACGGTCCGGCGCACCTTGAACGACGAGTTGATCGTGACCTGGCCCCAGCGCAAGGCGGACAACGGCGTGCTGCATCCGACCGGCGGGATCGTCGACGACGCGCTCCGCCGCCGGGTCGAGACGGCGGTCCTGACCGCGTTCCTCGACGCCGCGCGTCGCGCCGGGAGGAGCGATCGGTGAAACGCCTTCCCACCGAAAACGGCGACCTCGCCATGGGCGTCCGCATCGCAGACCCGCACCCGCGCGTCGGCGAAGCGATGCGCATCGTGGCGCAGATCCTGCTGCGGGTTTCCCGTGAAAAACCACTGGAAACCGTGTCCTCTTTAAGCCCTCATGTCGCCCCACGCCGCCCGGACGCGGCGTCGGAGAACTGAGCCATGCAGAAGACGGCGGCGCTTTACCTCCGGCGGTCGACGGACCGCCAGGAGCAGTCCATCGACGACCAGCGGACGGCGCTGCTCCGGCACGCCGCGGCGCACGGTCTGGTCGTCGGCCAGGAGTACGTGGACGACGCGATCTCGGGCGCGATCACCGCGGCGCGGAAGGGGTTCCTCCGCATGCTGGAGGAGGCGAGGCTGAAGCCGCGTCCCTTCGACGTGATCCTCGTCTACGACGTGTCGAGGTTCGGCCGCATCGACAATGACGAGGCGGGGTACTACCGCTACGAGCTCCGCAAGGCGGGCGTCGAGGTGGTCTACGTCGCCGAAGGGTTCCGCGGCGACCGCACCGACGAGATCATCCGGCCGATCAAGCAGGCCATCGCGCAGCAGATGGTGGTCGACCTCTCGGCGGTCACCTTGCGCGGCCAGCTCTCGCGCGTCGCGAAGGGGCGCTGGTGCGGCGGGCGGCCGCCCTACGGGTACGACCTCGCCTGCCTCGACGGCGAAGGGCGCGTCGTGCGCACGGTGCGCTTCTTCGGCACGGGCGACCGCGAGGTGCGCGCGGCGGACGGCTCCGTCGTCCGAGACGGTGCGCGCGGGCTGCCCGATGCCCGCGGCTTCGGGTGCGACGACGCTGGTCCCCGGCGACCCGGCGCGCGTCGCCGCGGTCGAGCGCATCTTCGAGCGGTACGCCACGCTCGGCATGGGCCTCGGCGCGGTGGCGGCGTCCTTGAACCGCGAAGGGCTCCCGTCGCCGTTCGCGGGCATGGCGGGGAAGCGCGGCGGCGGCACGTGGGGGACGGGAACGATCCGGGAGATCCTCCGCAACCCGGCCTACGCCGGGTCCATGGCCTGGAATCGAAAGTCCTACGCCAAGTTCCACAGCGTGAAGGACGGCCGCGCGGTCGAACGCTCGAAGGTCGACGGCGGACGGTCGTGCCAGAACGCCGAGAGCGACTGGGAGATCGTCCCCGACGCCCACGAGGCGCTGGTCCCAAAGGCGCTGTTCGACGAGGCCAACCGGCTGCTGAAGCAGCGCGCGGGAACGACGACCGACCGGGGCACGCGGGCGACGAAGCGGAACAGCGTCTACCTGCTCTCGGGACTCGTCCGTTGCGGGCGCTGCGGCTCGCGCTTCCAGGGTTACAAGACGATCAAGGGACGGCGGACGCCGGGGGCGCGGCGCATTGAGACGCTGTACTACGCCTGCGGCGGGTACGTGTGCCACGGCAACGCGAA
>DASPNK010000576.1:0-3908 GCA_035626575.1 Planctomycetota bacterium
ACGGCGACCCGGCGGAGCTGCGTCGCGTGCTCGTCAATCTCATCACCAACGCGTCCGAGGCGCTCGGCGACCACGGGACCATCGTCGTCTCCACCGGCGTGATGGACGCCGACGCCGCGTACCTGAAGGAGTCGCAGGCGGAAGGCGACACGCCGCCCGGCCGCTACGTGTGGTTCGAAGTCGCCGACGACGGGTGCGGCATGTCGGAGCAGGCCAAGTCGGTGATTTTCGACCCCTTCGCGGGGACCAAGTTCGCGGGGCGCGGCCTCGGCCTCGCCGCCGCCCTGGGCACCGTGCGTTCCCACCGCGGCGGCATCCACGTCGAGAGCTGGCCCGGCCGCGGCAGCGTCTTCCGGGTGCTGCTGCCGCCGAGCGCGGGCGTCGCCGCCCCGCCCCGGCGCGTCGAGGCGCCGCGCGCGGCGCTCGGCGACGACTCCTGGATCCCGGAGGGCGGCGCCGTGCTCGTCGTCGACGACCAGGAGGCGGTCCGCTCCGTCACGCAGGCGATGTTGCGCCGCTGCGGTTTCGACGTCATGACCGCCTCCGACGGCGTGGAAGCGATCGCCCTCTACCGGAAGGCGCACGCGCAGATCGCCGCGGTGCTCGTCGACATGACGATGCCCGGCCTCGACGGCGTCGAGGTGGTGAAGCGCCTCCGCCTGATCCGGCCGGACGTGCGCGCCGTGCTCATGAGCGGCTACACCGAAGACGACATCGCGCGCCGCATCGGCGAGCGCGCCTTCGCCGACTTCCTCCACAAGCCGTTCACGTCCGCCGCGCTCCGCGACAAGCTGCGGAGCGTGCTGGGTCGGCCCGTGTCGCGCGAAGGATTCGGCGTCGCCTGAGGGGGCGGCGTCGCCCGCGGCGCGACGCCCGCTCCGCGGCGCTCACTTCTCGAGGAAGGGGTAGCGCCAGGTCGTCGGCGGCACGAAGTTCTCCTTGATCGACCGGGCGTTGACCCAGCGCAGGAGATTGAGTTTCGAGCCCGCCTTGTCGTTCGTGCCCGACGCCCGCGCCCCGCCGAACGGCTGCTGCCCGACCACGGCGCCGGTCGGCTTGTCGTTCAGGTAGAAGTTCCCGGCGGCGTGGCGCAGCGCGTCGGACATCTTCCGGAGCGCGTAGCGGTCCTGCGCGAAGACGGCGCCCGTCAGGGCGTACGGCGACGCTTCGTCGCACTGCTTCAACGCCTCGTCGAGCCGGGCGTCGTCGTAGGGGAAGACGGTGAGCACCGGCCCGAAGATCTCCTCGCAGAGCAGCTTGAATTTCGGCTCCGTCGTCTCGACGACGGTCGGCTTCACGAACCATCCCTCGCGGTCGTCGCAGTCGCCGCCGAAGACGACCTTCGCGCCCGCCGCCGCCCGCGCGTGCTCGACGTACCCGCGGATGTTCTCGAACGACTTCCGATCGATGACCGCGTTGACGAAGTTCCCGAAGTCCTCGGGCGGCCCGATGCGGATTTCCGACAGCATCCCGCCGATCAGGTCGCGGACCTTCGGCCAGAGCGACGTCGGGACGTAGGCGCGGCTGGCCGCCGAGCACTTCTGGCCCTGGTACTCGAAGGCGCCGCGGACGAGGGCGACCGCGAGGGCGACCGGATCGGCGCTGGCGTGGGCGAAGACGAAGTCCTTGCCGCCGGTCTCGCCGACGATGCGCGGATAGCCGCGGTAGCGCGGCAGGTTCTCCGCCATCGTGCGCCACATGTCGTTGAAGACGCCTGTGGAGCCGGTGAAGTGAAGGCCGGCGAAGTCGCGGTGCGCGAGGGCCGGCGCGCCGACGTCGGCGCCGTTGCCGGCGACCAGGTTGATCACCCCGTCCGGCAGCCCGGCTTCCTTCAGCAGTCGCATGATCGCCCACGCCGAGTACACGGCCGTGGACGCCGGCTTCCAGATCACGCACGCGCCCATGAGGGCGGGCGCGGTGGGCAGGTTCCCGGCGATCGACGTGAAGTTGAACGGCGTGATCGCGAGGACGAAACCCTCGAGGGCGCGGTACTCGGCGCGGTTCCACACGCCCGGCGCCGAGAGCGGCTGCTCGGCGTAGATCTCCTCGGCGAAGCGCGCGTTGTAGCGCCAGAAGTCGATCAGCTCGCACGCCGCGTCGATCTCCGCCTGGAAGGCGTTCTTCGACTGGCCGAGCATGGTCGCCGCGTTCAGCTCGTGGCGCCACGGCCCGGCGAGCAGCTCCGCCGCCTTGAGGAAGATCGCCGCGCGATCCTCCCACGGCGTCTCCGACCAGGCGGGCCACGCCGCCGCCGCGGCCTTCGCCGCCTGCTCGACCTCGGCCGCGCCGCCGAGATGGAACTTCGCCAGCACGTGGCGGTGGGCGTGCGGCTTGACGGCGGTCCCGACGCGGCCCGTGCGCACCTCCCGCCCTCCGATGACGAGCGGGATTTCGATCTCCGTCGCGCTCATCTCCTTGAGCTTCGCCTGGAGCCCCGCCCGCTCCTTCGTGCCGGGCGCGTAACTCAGGACGGGTTCGTTGACGGGGTGCGGCGTGCGCCACTGGGCGTTCGACATCTCAAGGCTCCGACGTTGCGCGGCGCGACGATAGCAGCGGGCGCTCCGGCGCGGCGCGGCGCGCCCGGGCTCAGAAGGTCGCGGAGACGGCGCGCAGCGTCGGGCGCAGGCGCTCCCCCGTCCGGCGCGCGTCGCGGAGGAGGGCGGCCCGGTCGACGGCGAGCGGAGCGTCGTAGAGGGCGACGCCCTTCGCGCGGACCGTCGTCCGCACGCCGGGGACGAACCACGGGGCGCGGAGGTTGACGACGGCCGCGGTCACGCCGTCCGCGGTCAGCGTTAGCGTCGTTCCCGCAGGGCGCCGCTCGAGCTTCGGCGTGAGGCGCACGACCGCCTTTTCGTAGGCCTTCAGCGTGCGGCGCCGCTGCGCGTCCGGCGACGCCGCGCCGTCGACCGGCACGCGCGCCGGAACGGCGACGCGCTCCTCCTTCACCGCGTCGATCCGGAGCCACGGCGACTCGACCCGCGCCGCGTCCGCGACGAGCGGCGCCGAGAGCGCCTGCTCGAGCGCCTCCGCGGCGCGCGCGGGCGTCGACGCGACGATCTCGGGCGCGCGCTCCGAACCCTTCAGCGGGAAGACGTGGCCGCGATCGGCGTCGAGGACCAGCTCCGCCCGGTAGCCGAACGTGGTCGCGAGGGTCGCGGTCTCCTTCAGATTCCAGATCAGCTCGGCGTCGTCCGAGGCGCCGCAGAACATCCGCACCTCGACGCCGCGCAGGACGGAGAAGGCGCGGAACCACGTGCGCCGCGGGCCGCCTCCGAAGGCGAGGACGCCGCGGAGCCAGTGAGGTCGGTGAATCACCTCGTCGAACGAGGCGTGCCCGCCCCAGGAGAAGCCGGTCATCCAGAGCCGGTCGGGGTCGCCGTGCATGCGGTGCGCGGCGCGAAGCAGCACCTTCAGAAAGGCGTCGCGCCCCTCGTCGGAGAACTGCGTCGGCGTGTAGCCGGGCACGAACGCCGCGACGAAGCCGCCCGCCCGCCGGAAGTGCTCGTAGACCTGGCCGCCGTTGACGTCGAAGACCACCGGCAGCCGCGGGCCGTCGCGCCGATGGTCCTTCGGCGCCGCGTAACGGGCGCCGAGAAACCCGCCTGCGAAGGGGACGAGGTCCTCCACCTCGCCCGCGACGTCGCCGCGCGCCGCCTGCACCGCCGCGAGGAGGTTCTCCGCCGTCGCCGCGGGGTCGGCGAGCAACGCTTCGAGCCGCCGCTCGGCGTCGGCGTCGTCCTTCGCGTCGAAGTAAGCCTCGACCGCGGACTCGAGGGCGGAGGGTCGGGAGTCCTGGGCCCCCGCCGCGCGCGCGCCCGCGACGAGGGCGAGCAGAAGGACGCCCCGCGCCGTCGACGCCGCGTCGATCATCGTCGCGGCGGAAGCAGCGTCGCGAGGTCGAACGCGAC
>DASPNK010000577.1:0-10336 GCA_035626575.1 Planctomycetota bacterium
GTGATCTCCTTCGCCACGGTGACGCCGTCCTTGGTCACGGTGGGGGAGCCGAACGACTTCTCGATCACGACGTTCCGGCCGCGCGGGCCGAGCGTCACCTTCACGGCGCGGGCGAGCTTGTGCACGCCGGCGCGGAGGCTCTCGTAGACCTCCTGATCAAACGCGATCTTCTTGGCGCCCATGGGCGGTGTTTCCTTCGTGGATGCGGAGGCGGCGCGCCGGGAGACGCGTCGCGGTTGAGGGTTTCAGCGGGGCCGCGGACTCACTCGACGATGGCGAGCACGTCCTCTTCGCCGAGGATGAGGAGCTCTTCGCCGTCGACCTTGATCTCCGAGCCGGCGTACGACGAGAAGATCACGCGGTCGCCGTTCTTCACCTGGAGTCCGGCGCGCTTGCCGGTGTCGAGGAGCTTGCCGTCGCCGACGGCCTTCACCACGCCCTCGCGCGGCTTCTCCTTGGCCTTCTCGGGGAGGATGATCCCGCCTTTGGTTTTCTCCTCGGCGTCGAGGCGGCGGACGATGATCTTGTCGTTCAAGGGACGCAGGTTCGACATAGCTGGGCTCCGACGCGACGCCTGGCGGGCGCGTCAACGGGTGGTCAATCTTCCGGAGTTCAACAGTCCTCCGACGGCGTCGCGCAGCTGCCCCAGCCGAAGCGGCTTCTCGAGGAGCGAGTGCGCGGCGAAGTCGGCCGCCCGACGCCGGATCTCCGCCGTGAAGTCGCCCGACATGAAGATCGCCGGGTGGTTCGCGGCGAGCGCACGCAGCTCGCCGAGGATCTCGAACCCGGTGCGATCCCGCACGTGAACGTCAAGGATGGAGAAGTGGGCGCGAACGGCGCGGAACACGGCCAAGGCCTCCTCCAGCGAGGAGGCGACGAGGGTCCGGCAACGGAGCGTCGCCAGCACCTCGCCGACGGCGGCGGACACGCCATGGTCGTCGTCGACGACCAATGCGACGGGGCCTCCGCTGACGTCGACCATTCCGTGACTCCGGCCCCGCGCGGAGTGCAACCTGTGTTCCGCGCGGCCGGCGTCTCTCGAGGCGGCCGGGTTTTTGCGAAGATCCGCGGCGAAAGGGCGCAGGGCCTCCGCCGTCGCCGCGCGCCTCCCGTGACACTTTGACAGGGGGGCGAAGACGGCTCGCGGCCCGTTGTCAGGTTGTCAGGAATGAAGACCACGTTGATCGGGCTCGTCTGCGCCGTCGCGGTGCTGGCGCTTTACCTCGTCACGACCCGGCGTGACGACCGCGCGGCCGAACCCGGCGCCGTCGCCCCGTGGCGCCCGAAGGCCCCGCTCGTCGACGCGCCCACCCGCGGCGCGGGCTACCCGCGCGCCGTCGTCCCGGACCTCCCGAAGGGGCCGTACGTCTCCGAGGTCGGCGGCCTCGAGGCCGAGCACCGTAGGCGCGGCAAAGTCGGCGAAGGCGTCAGGAAGCTGATGGAGGCGACGTTCGGCGCGGACTGGCGCCGCACCGACCGCCGCCGCGCGTCGGAGGCGATCGCGCAGATCGTCTCCGAGCTCAAGCCGGACGACGTCGACTACCTCCTCCGTTGCTTCGAAGAGCTGAAGGACCCGGCGTTTCGCTGGCAGTTCGCCTGGCTCGTGCGGCAGATCCCCGACGACCGCTTCGCCGACGCGCTCGCCGAGGTCTACCGCATCGACCCGCGCACGGCGAGCGACGTCATGGCCGCCGTCGCCGGGCCGCGCAGCCTCGCGCACCTCACCGGCCTCTACGAGACCCAGCCCGACCCCGAGATCCGCGCCTACATGATCGGCGCGCTCTCGCGCTCGAGCTGGACGGGAAAGGAGGAGTACTTCGCGCGGCTCGCCGCCGACCCGAAGCGGCCCGACTCCGACCGCGCCGAAGCGTTCGCCGCGCTCGGCGCCCACGGGCGCGACCGCGCCTCCCTCGACTATCTGCTCGACGCGGCGCTCGGCCCCGAGCGGCCGATGCGCGACGCCGAAGGGCGGGTCGACCGCGCCGACCCGAAGGACCTCCGCTCGGCGGCGGTGCTCGGCGTCGTGCTGCGCGGCGACCAGGACGCCGTGCGCACGCTGCTGGACCGCGCCGAGAACCGCGGCGACGATCCCGCATTCGACCGCATGGTCGACGAGCACCTCGCGGGCTATCGCGGGCCCGACCTGAGCGAGTTCGTCTACGCGCGCGCCGCGCGCCGCCGCCGCCTGTCGTACGGCGAGCTGGTGCAGCTCGGCCGCGCCGGCGCCGAGCTCGACTTCGCGCGCCTCAGGACGCTCGAGCCTTACCTCGAAGACGAGCGCACGCGGGCGCTCTACCGGTCGTACCTCGTCTCCGAGAACCGCTGAGCGCGGTCAGCGCCGCGCCTTGAGCTCCGCCGCCGCCGCCGCGCGTACGCGTCGGAGCGCGTCGCGGTACCGGCGTCCGGCGTCGGCGCGGAGCGCGCGGCGCGCGTGCTCGAGCGCGCGGGCCGGCTCGCCGAGGCGCCGCTCCGCCGTCGCGAGGCCGAGGAGCGCGGCCGGGTCGCAGTCGTCGTCGGCCGCCGCTTTCGCGAACGCGGCGCGGGCGGCGCGCGGATCGTCCTCGGCGAGCGCGCGCACGCCGGCGTCGAGGTGCTCCTGCCGGCGAGCGCGGGCGCGGCGCGAGCGGGCGTAGACCGCGAGGCGGAACGCGTCGATCACCGACCAGAGCCAGGCGGCGAGGACGATCATCACGCCGAGCGCGAGGCCGCCCGCAGACCACTCGCGCCGTTGCAGGACGATCTGCAGGACGAGGGCGTTCACGCCGAGGGCGCCGAGCGCGAACAACCCGAGGCCGCGGCGGGCGCGGCCGATCCACCAATGGCCGAGGCCGGGCGCCAGCGCGGCGAGCGCCGCGGCGAGGTAGGACGGGCGCGGCACGATCAGCTTCGGAAGCGGAGGCGGGGTCGCCATCGACGCCGCGAGACTAACGCGGCGCGTCCGCGGGACGGCCGCTCGGAGGCGGGTACAGTCGCCGCGTGTCGCCCGCGAAAATCGAACGGCTGCGCGCCCTCGCCGCCGTCCGCGTCTACCTCGTGCTGACGCGCGCGCTCTGCCGGCGTCCGCCCGAAGAGGTTCTCGCCGCGGCGCTGCGCGGAGGCGTCGGCGCGGTGCAGGTGCGCGAGAAGGACGGCGGCGCGCGCGAACGGCTCGCGTGGTGCCGGCGGGTGCGGGCGGCGACGCGCGCCGCCGGAGCGCTGCTGATCGTCAACGACCGCCCCGACCTCGCCGCGCTCTGCGACGCCGACGGCGTGCATGTGGGCCAGGACGACCTGACGCCCGCGGACGCTCGGCGCCTCGTCGGGCCGGACGCGCTGATCGGCCTGTCGACGCACGACCTTCGGCAACTCGCCGAGGCCGGCGACGACGTCGACGTCGACTACGTCGGATTCGGGCCCTGCTTCGACACGGCGACCAAGGGGCTGCGCGGCCTCGGCCTGGAGCGCGTGGCCGCCGCGGTGCGCGCCGCGCGGCGGCCGATCACGGCCATCGGCGGGATCGACGCCGCGAACGCGTCGGCGCTCGCGGCGGTCGGCGCGACGGCGGTCGCGGTCTCCTCGGCCGTGTGTTCGGCGGAAGATCCGCGCGCCGCCGCCGCCGCGTTGCGCGCCGCCCTCGCGCGGGAAGGCGGCGCGCCGGACGTCACTGGATGACGCCGGACGTCGCGTTGGTGAACCGCGTCGTCAGCGTCGCGACGGACGTGTAAACCGCCTGGAGGTTGATCGGGATTCCGATGAGATTCGGGTCGTTCGGAAGGAACGCGGTGAACGTGTAGCCGCCGCTCGCGTCGAGCACGTCGCTGACCACCGGGAACGCGGTGAACGGGTCGATCCGCACCACGCCGAAGCCGGGAAGCTGCAGATAGCCGGGGAACGGCGACGCGAAGAGCGTGAACGGGTCGCCGGGCGTCCCGCCGGAAAGCGTGACCACGACGGGCGTGTTGATCTGCAGCGGCGAGGTCTTCAGCGTCACGCGCCCGGGGATCGCGGCGATGCCGCTCGTCGTGCTCGGAAGCGAGCCGACGGAGGCGCCTGCGGCGCCGGTGGTCTTGTCGACCACGTACACCACGGTCTGAGCGGCGTAAAACAGCCGGTTCGTGCCGTCGAGCGAAAAGTCCATGCCGCCGATGGCGGAGACCGAGACTCCGAGCGGGCCGACGAGCGTCGCCTGGGCCGTGACCTGGTCGACGACGTACAGCGAGTCGGACGCGGTTTCGACCACGTAAAGGAGCCCGGTGTCCGGGTCGGTGGCCGCGGCGTGGACCGACGCCGTCGTCACGCCCGGGAAGGCGACGACGCCGACGAGCGTAAACGTGCCGTCGAAGTCGATGCGGTAGAGGCTGTCGTCGCCGACGGGCGGATCCACGATCCACCACAGGAACGCCTCGCCGGGGCCGAACGCGAGCGCGCCCGACGCGGTGCTGGTGAAGGGCAGCGGGGCCACGAGCGTCGAGACGCCGTCTTCGAGGCGATAGAAGCCCGTCGGGCTGCCGGCGGAGGCGGAGGTCGCGACGTACCAGCCGGTCTTCTCCGCCGTCAGCTCGATCCCGCGGATGAAGTTGCCGGCGAGCGTCGCGACCGGCGTCTGCGCGGCGACCGGCAGCGCGTCGAGGTCGGCGTAGTAGATCGTGTCGAGCGCGGGGGCGATGTTCACGGCGACGAAGTCGGCCTGCGCCGGAGCGACGCCTCCGAGCGCGGCGAACAGGGTCCAGGCGGCGATCGTGCGGCGATGCATGGAGAACTCCTTCGAGAAACGTGCGGGATGAAAACGCGACGAGGCGGCGCGTTCCGGACGCCGCCTCGCGACGAGGGGCGGACGCGGCGCCGAAGCGGGCGCCGCGCCGCGCAGGTTACTGAATGACGGCGACGACGTGGTTGGTGAGTCGCGTCGTCAGGTTCGACGCGAGCACGGTCGCCGACTGCAGATGCACGGCGACGCCCGCGAGCCCCGGGACGACCGGCAGGAACGCGCCGATCGAGAACGTCCCCGACGCGGGCAGGGCGGAGTTGGCGACGACGAACGCCGACAGCGGATCGATGCGCACCACGCCGAGGCCGGGCACCTGCAGAAAGGACGGCGCCGACGACGCGAAGATCGTGAAGAGGTCGTTCTGCGCGCCGCCGGACAGCGACACGGAGATGTTGGTCCCCATGACGAAGGGCGACGTCTTCAGCGTCGTGCGCGAGGGGATGGCGGCGATCGACGTCGTCAGGTTCGGGAGCGTGCCCAGACCGGGGCCGACGGCGCCGGTCGCGACGTTGATCACGTAGACGCTCGTCTGGTTGACGTAGAAAAGCCGGTTCGTCCCGTCGAGCGCGAAGTCCATTCCGCCGACGGAGCTCGCGTTGACGCCCAGCGCGCCGACCGGGGACGCGGCGGCGGTGACCTGGTCGACGACGTACAGCATGTCCGACGTGGTCTCGACGATGTACAGAAGGCCGGTCGCGGGGTTGCACGCCGCCGCCTGGACGACGGGCGTCGGAACGCCGGGCACGGTCAACGCGCCGATCGTCGTCACCGTCCCGTCGAAGTCGATGCGAAAGAGGACGTCTTCGCCGACGGGCGGATCGGCGATCCAGTAGGCGAACGCCTCGCCCGGCCCGTAGGTGAACCCGCAGACCGACGCGCTGGCGAACGGGAGCGGGCCGGCGAACGTCGACGCGCCGTCGTCGATGCGGTAGACGCCGGCCGCCGTCGTCGGCGTCGACGCCGTCGACACGTACCAGCCCGTCTTCTCGGCGAGGAGGTCGAGCCCGCGCACCGAGTTCGTCGCGAGGCCGACGATCGGCGTCGCCGCGACGCCGGGGACGTTGTCCAGGTCGGCGTAGTAGATCTCGTCGGGCGCCGGCCCGATGTTGACGACGACGAAGTCGGCCTGGGCGGACGCGAAGGCGGTCGCCGCGCACACGGCGAGGACGCCCCGAGCGGTTCGGATCATGGAAAACGGCTCTCGAACGGAGGTGCGCCCGGGGTTCGCGCAGCGACGCTCAGAATAGTCGCGCCGGCGTCGTTGCGACGCTTCGCCTCCGCGCGGCGTCCGCTCCTCCGCGCCCCGTCGAGGCTTGCGACTTCTTTTCGTCGGAGCCCGATCCGGCGGCGGCAGGTCCCTCCTCGTCAGTCGAACGGCCGCGGCCCGCCCGCGAGCCACGCGTTCAACGCCGCTTCGTCGAGCGTCGGGACGCCGAGCGCTTCCGCCTTCTTCAGCTTCGTGCCCGGCTTGTCGCCGACGACGAGGAACGTCGTCGCTTTGGACACGCTCGCGCCGATCTTCGCCCCGAGGTCCCGCAGGCGCGACTCCATCTCGCGGCGCTCGACGGAGAAGCTCCCGGTGACGACCGCGGTCATGCCCGAAAGCGGTCCGCGCGCCTCGCGCCGCCGCGGCGGCTCGGGATCGACGCCCGCCGCTTCGAGCGCGTCGAGCATGCGCGCGTTCTCCGGGTCGTCGAGCCACTCCGCGATTTCGGTCGCCACCACGGCGCCGACGTCCGGGATCGACGCCAGCCTCTCGCGCGTGAGCGCGCGGAACTGCGCGAGCGACGGCGCGTGCTCGGCGACCGTTTCGGCCACCGACTCGCCGACGTGCCGGATGCCGAGCGCGTTCAGGAAACGGCCGAGCGGGCGTCGCTTCGCTCGCTCCAGCGCGGTCGCGAGCTTCGCGGCCGACTTCTCGCCCATCCGTTCGAGCCCGACGAGCGTCGCCGCGTCGAGGCGGAAGAGGTCGGCGGGGGAGGCGACGAGCCCTTTGTCCACCAGTTGCGCCACGAGCTTCTCGCCGAGGCCCTCGACGTCGAGCCCGCCGCGGGACGCGAAGTGCGCGACGCGGCCCTTCACCTGCGCGGGGCAGGCGCGGTTCGGACAGCGCACGGCGACCTCTTCCGGGTCGTCCACTACCGCCGCCCCGCAGGCGGGGCACGCGGTCGGCATGCGGAACGGCGCCGCGCGCGGCTCGGCCGGCCGTCGCGCCGTCACCTGCGGGATGACGTCCCCCGCGCGCACCACCGTCACGACGTCCCCGGGGCGCACGTCGAGACGCGCGACCTGGTCTTTGTTGTGGAGCGACACGTTGGTCACCGTCACGCCTCCGACGTGCAGCGGCTCGATGATCGCGAACGGCGTGAGCACGCCGGTGCGTCCGACGGAGATCGCGATGTCGCGCAGAAGCGACTCGCCGGACCGCGGCGGGAACTTCCAGGCGACGGCCCAGCGCGGCGTCCGCGAGCGCGCGCCGAGCTTCCGCTGCAGCTCGCCGTCGTCCACCTTGATCACGACGCCGTCGATTTCGAAGGGCATGGCGTCGCGCCCGCGCTCGAAACCGCGGTAGGCGTCGACGACCTCGTCGACGTCGTCGCAGCGGCGGTTCCAGCGATCCGCGGTGGGAAGACCCAGCTCCTTCAGGAACCTGACCGCCTCGGTCTGGCCGCCCGGCGCCGCGTCGCCGGCGTCGGCGACGTTGTAGAGCGTGACCGACAGCGGACGCTTCGCGGTGATCCGCGAGTCGAGCTGCCTGAGCGAGCCGGCGGCGAAGTTGCGCGGATTGGCGTACGGCTCTTCGCCCTCCGGCAGGCTTCGGTTGAACGCCTCGAACGCCGCCTTTTCGGCGTAGACCTCGCCGCGCGCCTCCAGACGGGGCGGCGCCGGCCGTACGGCGGACCCGATGCGCAGCGGCAGCCCGCGCACCGCGCGGAGGTTGGCGGTGACGTCTTCGCCGGTTTCGCCGTCGCCCCGCGTCGCCCCGCGCGCGAACCTCCCGTCGACGTAAGAAAGCGACACCGAGACCCCGTCGATCTTGGGTTCGACGTGGAAGGGGATCGAAGCGGGCGCCGCCGGCCCGAGCGCGCGACGCACGCGCTCCACCCACTCGCGGAACTCCGCTTCGTCCATCACGTTCTCCAGCGACAGCATCGGCACGGCGTGCGGCGCCGGGGCGAACGCGGCGGCGGGAGGCGCTCCGACCTTCTGCGTGGGCGACGCGGGATCGGCCAGCTCCGGATGCGCCGCCTCGAGCGCGAGGAGCTCCCGGAAAAGCCGGTCGTACGCCTCGTCGGAGATCTTCGGTCGGGCTTCGACGTAGTAGGCGCGGTCGTGCGCCTCGATCTCGCGGCGCAGCTCTTCGACGCGGCGTCGGACGTCGCTCATGGCGTCGGACCTTACCTCAGCCGACGAACATCGCGTCGCCGTAGGAGAGCATGCGGTAGCGGAGGCCGATCGCGACGCGGTACGCGGCCAGCGTGCGCTCGCGGCCGAGGAACGCCGCGACCAGCATCAGCAGCGTGCTGCGCGGGACGTGGAAGTTGGTGAGGAGCGCGTCGACCGCGCGGAACGCGTAGGGCTCGTGGATGAAGAGGCGCGTCTCGCCCGCGCCGGCGAGGACGACGCCGGAGGCGTCGGCGCACGACTCGAGCGCCCGCACCGCGGTGGTGCCGACGGCGACCGCGCGGCCGCCGCGCGCGCGGGCGGCGTTGACGGCGTCCGCCGCCGCCGCGTCGACGACGTAACGCTCCGAGTGCATGGCGTGACGCCGAAGGTCGGAGACCTCGACCGGTTTGAACGTGCCGAGCCCGACGTGGAGCGTGACGCGCGCGATCGCGACGCCCTCCGCCGCGACGCGCTCGAGGAGCGCGCGCGTGAGGTGCAGGCCGGCGGTCGGGGCCGCGACGGCGCCGGGGGTCGCGGCGAAGACCGTCTGGTAGCGCTCGGCGTCGACCGCGTCGCGCGCGTCGGCGCCCCGCGCGCGCCGGATGTACGGCGGGAGCGGCGTGCGTCCGCGCCGCTCGAGGAGCGCCTCCAGCTCGGAGGCGGCGAGCCCCGTCGCGACCGGTCGCACGCCGTCGTCGCGCCGGGCGCCGAGCGTCATCTCTACCGGTCCGCCCGCGTCTTCGACGCGCACCCGGACTCCCTCGGGCGCGAAGGCGCGGGTTTTCACCAGCGCCTCGGCGGCGCCGTCTTCGGCGCGGAGGAAGAAAAGCTCCACGCGTCCGCCCGTATCGGCCCGCGTCGCCTCGAGCCGCGCCTTCACCACCCGGGTGTCGTTCAGGACGAGGACGTCGCCGGGCCGCAGCCGGCGGGGCAGGTCGTCGATGCGCCCGTCGGTACAGACGCCGGACGCCCGGTCGACCGTCAACATGCGGCTCCGGCCCCGTTCGGCCGGAGCTTCCTGCGCCACCAGTTCGTCGGGCAGGTCGTAGTCGTATCGGGAGACGTCGAACGCCGGGTCGGCGGGCTCTGGGTCTCGGGAGGTCGGATCGCTCATAGGTGGAACCGCGGCCGGGACTCGCGGTTGCCGTCGTTCTTGCGGCGCGTTCGGGCGCCGCATAGCATCCCGGGCCCGCGGGCGAGGAAAAACAGGCCTCCGCGACGGGCTCGGGCGAAGGGGCGGCGCGACATCGAGCGCCGATCCCGTCCGCCGTTCGCGACCCTGAGGACGCGCATGTTTGCCCACAGCTTCGCGGTCTTCAACAACCGCCTGATCCGCGACGCCGTCGAGGGCTTCCCCGACGACGGGCGCCTGACCGCGATCGCCGTGGGCCTCTACGCCGCGATCCTCTTCGTTCTCTCGCTCTACGGCGGGCATCGCTACACGCTGCTCATCAACTACTGGCGTTCCCGCCGCGGCCAGCCGAAGCCGCTTCGGAACTTCGGCGAAGCCGAGCTCCCCGGCGTGGTCGTCCAGCTCCCGCTGTTCAACGAGCAGTACGTGGTCGAAGGCCTGCTCGACGCCGTCTGCCGCCTCGACTACCCGCGCGATCGCCTGCAGATCCAGGTGCTCGACGACTCGGTCGACGAGACGCGCGGCATCGCATCGTCGGCCTGCGCCGCGTGGCGCGCGCGCGGCCTCGACGTCTCCTACATCCACCGCGCGGACCGCTCCGGCTACAAGGCGGGCGCTCTGGAGAACGGCCTGAAGACGGCGAAGTTCGGCCTGGTCGCCATCTTCGACGCCGACTTCCGGCCCGAGCCGGACTTCCTGCGCCGCGCGGTGCACCACTTTTCCGACGAGCGCGTCGCGGTGGTGCAGGGGCGCTGGGGGCACCTCAACGGCGAGGACAGCCTGCTCACCCGCGTGCAGACGATCATGCTCGACGGCCACTTCCTGGTCGAGCATCCGGCGCGCAACCGCAGCGGGAAGTTCTTCAACTTCAACGGCACCGCGGGGCTCTGGCGCATCGCCGCGATCCACGACGCGGGCGGGTGGCATCACGAGACGCTCACCGAGGACCTCGACCTGTCGTACCGCGCCCAGCTCAAGGGCTGGCGCTTCGTGTACGACCCCGAACTGATCTGCCCGGCCGAACTCCCGGTGGAGATGAACGCCTTCAAGAGCCAGCAGCACCGCTGGGC
>DASPNK010000578.1:0-7690 GCA_035626575.1 Planctomycetota bacterium
GCGTCAAGCCCCGCCGTCGGCCGCGCCCGCCGGCCGGGCCTCGGCGAGCGGCGCCGCCGCGGCCGCAGCCGCGCGCGAACGACGGCGCCGTCGCACGAGCACCACGACGAGCGCGACCGCCGCCGCAGCCGCCACGCCGCCGACCACCCAATGCACCTTCTCCTGGACGGAGGCGAAATACTGGTTGCCGGCGTAGCCCGCCGCGAACCAGAGCGGCACGCTCAGGATCGCCGCGAGGCTGTCCCAGAAGAAGAACTTGGCGAAGCTCATGCGGCTGACGCCCGCCATGAGAAACGTCACGAAACGGATCGGCGCCGTGTGCCGCGCGATGGAGACCGTCGCCGCGCCGTACTTCGCGTAGTAGCCGCGCACTTTCAGGACGCGCTGCGGCGTGAACAGCTTCGCGATGCGCCGCTGTCGCAGGATGGCGTCGCCGTAGCGGCGCCCGAGTCCGTAGACGATGGAATCCCCCACCATCACGCCCGCGTAGAGGACCAGGTTCCACCGGACGACCATGCCCCACGGGATGGCGCCGTCGGTCGCCTGCCGGGCGACGAGCACGCCGCCCGTGATCATGAAGATGTCCTCGGGGACCGGCATCCCGAGGCCCGCGAGCACGAGGCCGACGAAAAGCGCGGGCAGGCCGTACTCGATGAGGGTCGCTTGAACGTCCATCGGATTCAGGGGTTATGTCGCCGGCGGCCGACCGGCGCCCGCTGCGTGCAGGCCCGAGTGTAGCCCTCCGCCACGGACGTCGAAACGGCGCCGCTTACCGTCCTGATCCGCGCTCCACGCGAATCCGGGGAGCGCGAGCGACAACGGCGCCGTCGTGCGAATCCTGCGGGCGGCGGGGACCGCCGTGATCCGGAAGCCGTGCCGGAGCCCGCCGTCGGCGCCGCCGTCCGCGGGCGACGCTTTCGAAGAAGAGCCGGAAGGAGAGAGGGATGCACTGCTTGAGACTGTGCGTGATCGCCGGCGCGCTGTGGTGCGCGCTCGACGCGACGCCGCCGCAGACCGCGGCGATCGAATGGCGGGAGGACTTCGAAGCGGCCGAGAAGGAGGCCGCGAGAACCGGCAAGCCGATCTTCGTCGCCTTCGTGATGGACGACGAGCCCGCCAACGACGAGATCGTCGCGAAGCACTTTGTGGACGAGAAGATCGTCGCTCTCTCGCGCGAGTACGTGTGCGTCGTCGCCAACGTCGGCGCGCACGGCGAGGTCGACGCGCAGGACGCGGCGGGAGCGGCGGTGAAACGATGCTCGAAGTTCGGGGCGTGCTCGTGCGCGGGCCATCAGCGCGCGGAGCGCGTCGCCCGCGAGGCCTTCATGGACTCGCCGCGCGTCTGCGCGCCGCAGTTCCTTTTCCTGCGCCCAGACGGCAAGACCATCCTCCTCCGCAGCGTGTGGATGCTCACGGTCGAGGACCTCGCCCGGAAGATGCGTTCGGCGCTGGAGCTGCTGGACCCGTCCAAGGCGTCCGACGAGACGGCGGCGCGCAGGAAACAGATCGACGGCTGGCTGGCCGACGCCGCGTCCAACAACTCCCGCACCCGCGACCTCGCCCTGCAGCAGCTCGCGCTCTGCGACGACCCGCGCATCGTCGAGTTCCTGGCGAAGCAGACCGCGGAGAACGTCGACGAGGCGAAGCGGCTCGAGGCGATCGCGGCCCTCGGGCAGCGCGGCGCGTCCGACGGAACCGTCCTCCCGGTCCTTCACAAGCTCCTCGGCGCCGGCTCGGTGCGCGTGAAGACGCGCACCGCCGACGCGCTGCGGGCGATCGGCGCGCCCGAGAGCGGCCCCCGGCTCGCGGCGGCGATCCGCAAGGAGTCGAAGGACAGCGTGAAGGGCGCGCTGCTGCGAGCGCTGGCGGTCTGCGACCCGATCACGCCCGCGCACCGGAACGTCCTCACCTCGGCGGCGAAGGCCGGCGGCCAGACGGAGCGCGTGGCGGCGCTGCGCGCGCTCGCCGACGTGAAACCCGACGCCGAGATCGCCAAGGTCTTCGTCGCCTGCGCCTCGGACGCCTCCAACGGGGTGCGGGCGGGCGCCTACTACGGCATCGCGAAGAACGGCTTGAAGGAGGCCCTGCCGACCCTCGAGAAGCGCCGAGGCCTCGAAAAGGCGAACGACCTCAAGGCCCTCTACGAAGCCGCGGTCGCCTCCGCCACCGAAGGCGGCTGGAACGGCGCCGACCTCGACGGCCTCCTCGCGCCCTTCCTCCGCCAAGTGAACTGACGGGCGCGCGTCGCGCCGCGGTTCAGCGCGGCGCGAAGGCCGAGCGCAGGACGTGCTCGGCCTCCTTGCCCTCGAAGGCGTAGTCCCACGCGGGCAGGGACGTCGGGTCGGTGTAGAACCGCCACGCGAAGACGCCCGCCCACCAGGGCTCGTCGGAGAAGGTGCGGAAGAGCGCGCGCCAGGCGTCGGCCTGAGCCCTCGCGTCGAGGCGTTTGTCCGGCCGCTGCCATTCCCACGGGCGATAGCCCGCGTCGGCGAACGCGGGGTAGCCGACCTCGGTGAAAAGCACCGGGCGCCCCGTCGCCGCCGCGAACGCCTCCAGCTCGCGGCGGATCGGCCGCCAGCCGCGCACGAGGTCGCCGACCGCAAGCCGCGCGTCGTCGGCCGGCGGCGCGGGCGCCAGCTCGAAGTAGGCGCCGATCCCCACGAGGTCGACCGCGTCCCACCACGAAATGTCGCGGTAATCGTCCCAGTTGGCGGAGTAGGTGATCGGCCCGCGAAAGGCGCGCCGCGCGACGGCCGCGAGCCGCCGCCACTCGGACGGATGCGCCTTCACGAGTCGCCGGTACTCGAGCCCGATGCAGAACCAGCGGCACCCCTCTTCGCGCGCCAGCGCGCCGTAGTGCGCGAGCATGCGGCCGTAGTTCTCGTAGAAGGCCGCGCCGTCCTGAGGCGACGTCATCTCGACGTCGCCGCGCCAGGGCTTCGGGTCGACGTCGTCGCGGAAGAACTCCGGGCTCTCGATGCGCGGCAGCAGCAGGACGTCGAGCCCGGCCGCGCGCGCCAGGCGGATCGCGTCGCGGAGCGAGGCGTCACGTTCGCCGAACGCGAGCTCCGGCCTCCGGTGGTGCGGCATGTGCACCTCGGGGCCGAAAGCGACGGCGTTCGCGCCGAGGTCGCGGATCTTCCGCAACGCCGCGGCGCCCGCGGGGCCGTCGATCGGCGCGCCCCCCGTCTCGGCGAGCCAGACGCCGCGCGCCTGCTCGGGGCGAAGCGGCGCCGGCCCGGGGCGATACGTCGCCGCGAACACGAGGAACCCGGCCGAGAGGAGGAGCAGCAGTCTCATGTCCAGTCCCGAAGCTCCTGGATCACGCAGGAACGGCCGCCGTCGACGACGAGCGTCGACCCGGTGACGAAGGACGCGTCGTCCGACGCGAGGAAGGCGGCGGCGCGGGCGGCTTCGGCGGGCGTGCCCAGGCGGCCGAGCGGATGCGCCGCG
Source organism: Planctomycetota bacterium (assembly GCA_035626575.1). Taxonomy (GTDB): domain Bacteria; phylum Planctomycetota; family CAIWVZ01; genus DASPNK01. The sequence goes on from DASPNK010000578.1 coordinate 3,454, forward strand.
AGCATGCGGCGGAACGCCTCCTCCGGATCCGACGCCTCGGCGAGCCGCCGCTCGAGGCGCGGCGTCTGAATGCACCCGAGGAGCAGGGCGTTGACGCGCACGCCCGCGAGACCGAAGTCCACCGCCATGCTGCGCGTCATGCCGACCACGGCCGAGCAGGCCGCCGCAGGCAGGAACCTCCGCGGCATCGTGCGTTCGGCGTCGGTGCCGACGACGTTGACGATCGCCGCGCGGCCCGACGACTTGAGGAACGGCAGCGCGTAGCGCGCGCAGAGCCAGGCGCCCTCGACGCCGACGCCGAACGCGCGCGCCCATTCCTCGCGCGTCACCGAAAGCGCGTCGCCCTCCGCACGGTCGACGGCGGCGTTCACCAGCACGTCGACGCCTCCGAACGCCATGACCGCGTCCCCTACCAGCGCCTGTACGGAGTCTTCGTCGCCCACGTCGCAGCGGGAGAACGTCGCGTCGGCCCCGGCCGAACGCAGCGATTCGACGAAGTCCTCGACGGCGGCGTCGGAGTCGGCCGCCACGATGCGCCCGCCCTGCCGGGAGAACTCGCGGCAGATCGCCTGCGCCGCGCCCGAGGCCGCTCCGGTCACGATCGCGGTGCGTCCGGCCAGCCTCATGCGCTCACTCCTTTTCGCGCACCGGGAGCTGGAGCTGCAGCAGCGTCTCCGACCACTCCGTCGCGCGGCAGGGCCCGTCCGGCGTCAGCCCGCGGGATTCCGCATGAGCCGTGAGGCGCGCCAGCGCCGCCGTCCGCGCCGAGTCGTCCGGCCGGCGCAGGACCAGCGAGAGCACGCGACCGCCCGGGCGGACCGTGACATGGAGCATCTCCGACGGCGACGACGACGGCCGCGTCTCGGACGGCGGCGGAACCACCGCCACGCCGACCGCCGCGTGCTCCCCTTCGCGCGTCGGCAGCAGGCGGAACATCGGCCCGCGGCGGACCAGCCCGCGCCTCTCGATGAACGACGCCAGCTTGTCTTCCGCGTCGGCGACCGATCCCGTCCCCCGGCGCTGTTCCCAGAGCGCGACGGTCTGCGGCGCGGTGTCGCGCTCGACCACCGGCGGCTCGCCGCCGACCGGCGCGGGCGGCGCGAACGCGTCGTCGGGAAGCGTCGGGTTGACGACGAGCGCGGTGAGCCGGTTTTCGCCGGCGGGCGCCTCGTCGACGAAGAGGCGCGCCCGCCACGCCGCGACGATCCCCGACTCGGAGCGCCAGTCGTCGAGATCGAGGCGCGCCTGGCGCTTGCCGCGCCTCCCGACGAAGGTCGCCTCCCACGCGAGGCGCGCGAGGCGCAGCGTGTCGGCGCGGAACCAGAGCTCGTACGGGCCTTCCGGCGCGTCGCGGAAGCGCGCCGAGAGCCGCTCGTAGCCGTCCTTCGGCGCGAGCTCCTCGATCTCCGCCCCGTGCTCCGCGTCGAGGTGCACCAGCAGCGAGAGGCCCATCAGCCGCAGGCTCTCGCGCATGGCCGCGGCCTCGTCGGGCTCGAGCTCGTACGGCGCGCCGTCGAGCGAGGCGTAGCTCCGTCCGTCGTACAGGATCTGCACGAACCGCGCGTCGGCGTGCTCCATGACGTGGCGGTACGACGACGGCAGGCGCACCTGCACGTGCGTCGCGTAGGTCAGCGGCCCGTCTTCGACGATCGACCGCGACTCCAGCGTCCGCACGGCGCTCAGCGCGGCGCGCCCGCCCGCGGCGGCGATGGCCCGCTCGATGAGCGGCGCGCGCCCGGTCGGCGGCGCCGGCGCGGCGCCTCCCTCGGACCCGCCCCCGCAGCCCGAGAGGGCGGACGCGGACGCGAGGAGGATGAGGAGAGCGGTCCGCGGCATGTCGTTCGAGGGGCGTCGGTCGGAGGGCGAGAGCCTATCCCCCGACGGGAAAGGCGGCAAGGCGCGCGGTCACGGGCGCGGCTCGACCGGCAGCGCGCAGAAGAACGCGGGCGTCGACCGGAGCCCGGTCACCGTCAGCGTGAGCGGCTCGGTGGTGCGGTCGAAGGCGACGAGGCATCCGCGCTCGATGACGTGGGACACGAAGGGCCACGGCGCGTCGCCGCGGAAGAGCGTCGGTTCGACCGTCTTGCCGTCGGGCCAGGCGCCGTCGGCGGGAGGCGGCTCGACGAACACCGCCCACACTCGGGTCCTCCCCTGCGCGAGCTCGGCGGGCGACGCCGCCGGCACTTCGACGCGGACGCCGAGCGGCCCGTCGGCGCGCACGGCGACGTCCTCCGGCCGCACTACCGCCGCGCCGGGCCGCGACGCGGGGCCGAGCCGCCGAAGAGCCAGACGCGCCGCCGCCGTCGCGCCCGCGAAGTCGTCGCGCAGCGCGAGGCGCTCGAGCGCGACCTCGTCCGACGGCCGCGGCTCGCGTTCGATCGCATTGACGAGGGCCGTCAGGACGTGAGGGTTCCGCTCGGCGGCGAGGCGCGCGCGCAGGCGGTCGTAAGGCGGCGCCTCGGCCGTCTCCGCGGCCTTCGCGCAGGCGTAGCGCACGCGGTCGTCGAAATGGTCGAGGTCGTCCCAGCGCGGGCGCGCGTTCACGACCTCGAGCGCACGGACGCGCTCGGCGTCCGACGCCGGGCCCGGCGCCAGAGCGAACGCACGCAGCAGGTCGTCGCCCTCGCCGCCGAAGGCCGAGAGCGCGTCGACCGCAGCCACCCGCACGCCCGACGACGGGTCGGAGAGCAGCGACGGCCATCGCGGGTCGGCGGGATCGCCGTGCGCCTGCGCCGCGACGACGACGCGCATGCGCTCCGACGGCGCGCGGGAGGCGACGTGCGGCGGCGGCGGCGCGCGCAGCAGGTCGAGCATCTCCGGGCCGAAGGGCGCGTCGGGCGCAGGAAGCGGCCGGCGCTCGCCGGGGTCGTTCTCCAGGTGGAAGCACTCGACGACGCCCGAGCGGACGTCGAGGATCGCCTTCCACGGCATCCGCACCACGGCGCGCAGGTCGATGTGCACGACCGGATGCCGCTGGACCACGAACGCCGTGCGGTCGGCGCCGTCGGCGAGGCCCGTCCCGAGCGGCGCCCAGGAGCGCCCGTCGAGGTCCTCGCGCTCGCGCACGCCGGCGAGGTGGAGAAACGTCGGAAGGAGGTCGGTGAGCGACACCGCCGACGCCGTGCGCCGCGGTTGCAGGCCCGGGCCGACGACGACCAGGGGCACCCGCACCTGTTCGTCGTAGACGGTCGTCCCGTGAAAGAGCCCGTTGCGCTCGCCGAACTCCTCGCCGTGGTCGGCCGACAGCGCGACGACCGTGCGGGCCGCGAGCCCCCGCGCGGCCAGCCGCTCGAGCAGATCGCCCGCGAGGCGGTCGGCCTCGAACACCTCGGCGGCGTGGCGGGCTTCGGCGCTCTCCCCGAAGCGCGGCCCGTCGAGCGGCGCGTACGGGTGATGCGGCCCCATGAAATGCAGCCAGGCGCAGAACGGCGTCTCGGGGTCGGCGTCGAGGAACGCGAGGAACCGCTCGACGCGGAGGGCGTCGGGCGCGTGCTCGAGCATGGTTTCGGCGAAGCCGCTGTCGTCGCTCAAGTAGTCCCTGCCGATCTCGCGGCCCGCGAACACCGCCTCGGCGGGGTATGCGGCGAAAGTGCGGTAGCCGAGCGCGCCGAACCGCTCCGCCATGCGCGGCGCGGCTTCGGGGTCGACGAGCGTCTCCGACCGGTCGAAGGTCAACCCGCGCATCATCGAACGCACGCTGGCGAAGGTGATCGAAGCCGGCGCGTAGGCGCGGTCGAACGACCATCCGCGGGTCGCCGCGGCGTCGAGGTTCGGCGTCACGCCGCGCGTTTCGCCGGCCGCGGCGAGCCGCGTCGCGGGGAGCGCGTCGATGGTGATCAGGAGGAACGACGGACGTTCCGGCAACCCCGCGGCGCGCAAACGCGCGAGGCTCTCGTCGAGGAGCCGTTCAGGCCACGGTTCGACGCGCGGCAGGGCGACCGACGCCGCCGGGGGCTGCGGCAGCCTCCGCACGAGCGGATCGATCGCGACGGCGTAAAGCGGGAGCGCGCGCTGCGCCCGGGCGCGAAGCCCCGGTTCGGCGATCGCCAGCCACGCGCCCGGGACGCCGACGACGACGCCCAGGACGACCGCCGCGCCGGCCCGCATGCGGAGCGCGCCGGCGAGCGCCGCCCCCGCCTCCGCGGCGCCGAACGCCGCCGCGAGCACGAGGACCTCGTGGAACGCCGGGTAGAGACCCGGGAAGACCCGCGCGTGCACGACGGCCGCAACCGCGGCG
>DASPNK010000579.1:0-5326 GCA_035626575.1 Planctomycetota bacterium
GCGACGCTCCGCGGTGCTCGCCGGGCACTTCGGCGCCGATTCCACGCGCCGCGGTGCAAGACGAGGACCGCGGAGGCCCGCGCGCGGCGCGCAGCGCCGCGACGGCCCCGCATCGTCGGATTTCGGCTTGTGACGGCGAACGGGAGACCGCGCACGGCGCCGCAACGCGTCGCTCGCCGACCGACGATGCGGGCGCGTCCTCGGGCTTCGCCCTCGGGGCGACGCTCCGTGGTGCTCGCGAGGCACGTCGGCGCCGATTCACCCGCCGCGGTGCAAGACGAAGGACCGCGGAGGCCCGCGCGCGGCGCGCAGCGCCGCGACGGCCCCGCATCGTCGGATCGGCGTGTGACGGCGAACCGGAGACCGCGCACGACGCCGCAACGCGTCGCTCGCCGACCGACGGTGCGGGCGCATCCTCGGGCTTCGCCCTCGGGGCGACGCTCCGCGGTGCTCGCCGGGCACTTCGGCGCCGATTCCACGCGCCGCGGTGCAAGACGAGGACCGCGGAGGCCCGCGCGCGGCGCGCAGCGCCGCGACGGCCCCGCATCGTCGGATTTCGGCAGGCGTCGGCGAACCTGAGATCGCTCACGGCGCCGCAACGCGTCGCTCGCCGACCGACGATGCGGGCGCGTCCTCGGGCTTCGCACTCGGGGCGACGCTCCGCGGTGCTCGCCGGGCACTTCGGCGCCGATTCACGCGCCGCGGTGCAAGACGAAGGACCGCGGAGGCCCGCGCGCGGCGCGCAGCGCCGCGACGGCCCCGCATCGTCGGTTTTCGGCTTGTGACGGCGAACCGGAGACCGCGCACGACGCCGCAACGCGTCGCTCGCCGACCGAGGATGCGGGCGCGTCCTCGGGCTTCGCCCTCGGGGCGACGCCCCGCGGTCCTCGCCGGGCACTTCGGCGCCGATTCACGCGCCGCGGTGCAAGACGAAGGACCGCGGAGGCCCGCGCGCGGCGCGCAGCGCCGCGACGGCCGTGCTTCGTCGGCCGCGGACCGCGGCTCGCGCCGGCGACGCGCGATCGCGTCGAAAAAAGGGCGATGCGGCGTCGGGCGGCCGCGCCGCGACCGCGAGCGATTCGCTATCGCCCGACGGTCGCGGGCACGTTCCGGCGCTTCGGGCGCGGCGCCGCGCGATTCCGACTCCGGCGTCGACGCTACGGCGTTCGGCGCGTCTTCTTCCGCGACGTCGTCATGCGTCCCGACGTCGCCCGAGGAGCTACTCATGATGCGTCTTCCCGCCGCCTGGACCGTCTGTGCGGCGCTGGCCTGCGCCTCCGTCGCGAACGCGCAGGGTCTCGCCTTTTCCGTCGCCTCCGACGTCGCGTCGACGAACGGAGGTTTCGTACTCCAGGAGGAGTTGCACCGCCTGGATGCCGGCGTCCGCCGCGCCGCCGTCGCGCTCGAGTTCATGAACCTGCTGGTCGGCGACGCGGACGGCGACGGCCTGCTCGACGACGCGCCCTCCGACGTCGACGCGGTCCACTGGACGGGGCTGACAGGGCCCGCGTCGTTCCTGTGGTCGACCACGGCGAACTTCAACGCGCCCGGAGGACTCACGGTCCTCGACGGCGACGTCTTCCAGTTCACCGACGTCGGCGTGCAGGTGATCTTCCCCGAGGCGTTCTTCCAGGCCGCGACCGGAACCACGACGATCGACGTCGACGCGTTCGCCGTCGCGCCCGACGGCACGACCTACTTCTCGTTCGCCGACGACGAGACGACGACGTCGGCGTCCCTCGCCGCGCAGAACGGCGGCGCGACGCTGGACGAGCAGTGCGTGTTCCGGATCGATCCCGGCCAGACGTTCGCGATGCTGCACTTCACGCCGGCGCAGGTCGTCGGCATGTTCAACACGGCGTACGGAGCCTCGGCGACGACGGTCGTCGACGTGCAGGGGCTCGAGCTCGACCCGTTCCACCCGGGCGACCTGCTCCTCACGTCGGCGAGCGCCGCGACCGCGTTCAAGGGGAAGGTGGTCAGCTCCTTCGGCGGCGGGACGCCCTTCGTCCTCGGCGGGACGGAGATCGCCCCGGCCGCGTTCGATTTCCCCGCGACGTCGCTCGACGCCCTGTGCCTGGTGGGAAGCGCGCCGCCGCCCACGCTCCGCGCGCCGCAGTTCCTCCCGTCGTCCGCGACGTCGGCGCCCGTCACGCTCGTCGCGACGGGTTTCGCGCCCTTCGAAACGGTTCAGTTCGCCTTTACCGACGCGAAGATGCCGCGCGCGACCTTCCTCGAGCCGACCGGGACGCTCGGGTACGGGTGGTCGCCGCTCGATCCGCTGTCGCCGATGTTCGCCGCGTCGCTGACCCATCCGCAGCTGACGAAAACGGCGGACGCCTTCGGCACGGCGAGCTTCGCCTTCAGCCCGGCGGGCGTCCCGAGCTTCGTCGACGCCGCGGTGCAGGTCGTCGGTCTGGGGAGCTTCGCCCTCTCCACCCCGGCGGGCATCTCCTTCACGCCGTAGCGCCTGCGGAAGACGCCCGGGCGGTCGCGTTCCGGCGGCCGGCCCGGTCGTCACGGACGCGTCACGGCGCCGGAAAAGGGCGAGCGGGGCGCGGCGGCGACGGATAGACTCGCCGCCGCCGCACCCCGCCCGTGCGCGGGTCATGGGAGAGGGTGCGCCGAGCGACTCTCCGCATGTCCACGCGTCTCGTCTTGTGTCTCTGCGTCCTCGCGTTCGGCGCGGGCGGGTTCGGAGTCTGGCGGCTGCTCGCCCAGGACGACGTCGCCGCGCCGGAGACGGGCGGCGCGGAGAGCCGGCGGTCGCGGACCGCCGTCCTGTACGAGAACGGCGCGGCGGCCGAGTCCGCCCCCGCGAGCCGTCCCGTCGAAGGAGAGGCGCCGCCCGAGTCGGTGGCGCCCCAGCCGGGGTCCGTCCGCGGACGGGTGGTCGACCGCGGCGGCATTCCGTTGCCGGCGGCGAAGGTGCGCGCACGGCTGCACACGCCGCCGGGCGAGCGCAGCTACGCGTTGGTGAGCGCGTACGACGTCGAGCGCGAAGCCGACGCCGAGGGACGCTTCGCCTTCGACGTGCCGGGCGGCGGCGTCTACCGGTTCAGCGCCGAATCGGAGGGGTTCGCGCCGTCGTTCAAGGATTCGGTGCGGCCGGGCGACGACATCGAGCTGATCCTCGACGTCGGCGCGGTGCTGGTCGCGACGCTCGTCGACAAGACCACCGGGAAGCCCGTCGCGGCCGCGGATTTCACCCTGCGCTCGACGGCCGGCGGGTTCGTGAAGAAACGTCGCAGCGAAGCGGACGGGCGAGTCGAGATCCGCGATCTCCCTGCGGGTGCGGCCGTGGTCGCGGCGGACCACGCCGACTACGTGCCGCGGACGGGCGTGGAGACGACCTTCGAGGTCGGCGCCGTGACGACGCTCTCCGTGGAGCTCGATCCCGGCAAGTCGATCAAAGGCCAGGTCCTCAGCGCCGACGAACAGCGGCCGATCGAAGGCGCCGTCGTGGCCGTCGGCAAGAAAAAGGTCGCGACCGACGCCGCGGGCAGGTTCACGGTGAAGGGCCTCGCGCCCCAAAGCCACGGCGTCCAGACGACGGCCGAGGGGTTCCTGGCGAACGAACGTCAGATCAGCCTCGCCGGGACGCGGCAGTTCGCCGAGTCGGAGATCTACCTCGACCGCGGCGCGACGGTGAAGGGCCGCGTGATCAACGAGCGCGGCGAAGGCGTCGCGGGCGCGGAGCTCAAGCTCTTCGAGTCGTGGGGGAACCGCGTCGGCGAAGAGTCGATGTGGGAGGACTGGTCGTCGCGACACCTGAAGGCGAAGACCGGCGAGGACGGCGCCTTCCGCATCGCGGGCATCATGCCGCAGGAGTGGTCGCAGCGGACCCTGCGCGTGCGGCACCCCGACTACGCCGACGCCTTCGAGCGCGCGATGAAGATCGCGAAGAAGGAGGACGAGGTCTACGTCCTCGTCACGATGCGCGTGGGCGGGGCGATCTCCGGACGCGTGACCGACGATCAGGCGCGCCCCATCTCCGGCGCACGCGTCGAACTCCGCATCAACAACCTCTGGGAGCACGGCTCGAACGACGACGACGAGCCGTGGGTCGAGAAGAACCTCCGCGTCGCGGGCACGGACGCCGACGGCGCGTTTTCGTTCGTCGGCCTTTCGGAGGGCAAGTACAACCTCCGCGTCGAAGCGAAGGGGTGGTCGACCGGCTTCAAAGGCGACCTCGCCCTGCAGAAGGGCGCGCGGCTCGAGGCGGTCCACGTCACGCTGGAGAAGGGCGAGCCGCTCGTCGGGTACGTGGTCGACGGCGACGAAAAACCGCTCGCCGCCGTCAACGTCCACGTCAGCACCAAGAACGGATGGGCCGCGGCGCTGACCGACGCGGAAGGGACGTTCCGGATCGAGACCATCCCGAAGGGGCCGTACGACGTCTCGGCGTCGAAGACGGGATACGCCTCGGTGCAGCTCCGCAAGCAGATGCCGTCGGGCGACCGCGGGCTGCGCATCGTCGTGAAGCGTCAGGGCGTGCTTTCCGGAAAGGTGATCGACGCCGCGACGAAGCAGCCGATCCGCGAGGCCTGGCTCACGCTCGAGAAGGAGGAGCCGCGCTGGGGCAACCAGATGCGGCAGTGGGCGTACGCGTCCGTCGACAAGACCGGCGCGTTCAAGCTGCAGGCCGAGACCGCGCGATACCGCCTGAGCTGCCACAGCCAGGGCTACGTCCGCTTCCGCAAGGAGGACGTGGCGGTCGACCCAGACAAGCCCGACCAGGAGCCGCTCGTCGTCGAGCTGAAGCGCGGCGGCGCCATCGAAGGATTCGTGCGCGGGCCGGACGGCAAGCCCGACTCGGCGACCACCGTGTACTGGCGCCGCGACGAGCCGAACGCGCGTTATCAGCACGCGGCGAACTCGGAGATGGACGGGTATTTCTTCTGCGGCGACCTGGACGCAGGCAACTACGAAGTGCTGTTCCAGCGCCCCGGACTGCCGACGATCGTGCAGAACGGCGTGTTCGTCGGCGGCGACAAGCCCGCGCAGGTCGACGTCCAGCTGCGCGGAGAGACGTCGTTGTCGCTCGCCATCGTCTATCTCGAGGCGCCGAAATCTCCGGACGGCGAACGCCTGACGTCGAACGAAGGCGCGCCCGCGCAGCCGCGGAACCCCGCTCCGCGACGGCCGCCTCGACCGCGCGTGTGGGTCGAATCGCTGAGCGGCGCGCCGCTCAGTCTCGACTGGCAGAACCCTTCGGGAGGCGAAGAAGGCTTCGTGGCGTCGCCGAAGCGCTGGGTATGGATGGGCAACGCCGCCCAGCCGCGCACGCTGCTTCGCGATCTTCCGGTGGGCCGCTATCTCGTCC
>DASPNK010000580.1:0-9144 GCA_035626575.1 Planctomycetota bacterium
GGCGTCGGGCGCCTTCGTCGATCCCGACACCAACGCGACGCTCATTCCGGCGGGCGGCGCGCTCGAGTCGCAGGCCCTCGGCCCGATCCTGTCGAACGCGGAGATGGCGCACGCCGGCCGCACCTTCGCTCAGGCCGTGACCAAGCTGGCGGCCGTGCCGCCGCTCAAGCTGGCGTCGAATCTCCCCGCCGACGTGTCGGCGGCGATCGCCGCGAACCCGACCTATCAGGGGTTGTTCCAGGCGGCCTTCGGCGATCCTGCGATCACCGCCGCGCGCATCGCCTACGCCGTCGCCACCTACGAGCGTTCGCTGGTCCCGAACCAGACGCCGTTCGACGCCTGGGCCGCCGGGAACCCGGCGGCGCTGACACCCAACCAGATGATGGGGTTCAACCTCTTCAACACCGTCGGGCGCTGCAACCAATGCCACGTCGGCGTGACCTTCACCGACGGCGGCTTCCACAACCTCGGGTTGCGCCCGATCGCCGAGGACAACGGCCGCCAGGCGATCACCGGCCTCTTCGCCGACCGCGGCAAATTCAAGACCCCGAGCCTCCGGAACGTCGCGCTGCGCAACCGCTTCTTCCACAACGGGCAGATCGCGGGCCTCGTCGGCGCGGTGGACTTCTACAACAACGGGGGCGGCCCTTTCCCGGACAACCGCGACCCGATCCTCGCCGGTCTCACCTTCACTCCGCTGCAGCGGGACCGCATCGTCGACTTCCTCCAGGCGCTGACCGATCCGCGCGCCGCGGCCGGGACCTTCCCCTACGATCGCCCCACGCTCTACTCGGAGGCCAACCCGCCCGGCTCGAATCGCTACGGCCTCGCCACCCCCGGCAGCGGCGGCGTCGCCCCGGCGATCATCGCCTCCACGCCGCCGTCGCTCGGGTCGCCGGATTTCCGCTTCGGCGTCGTGCGCGGTTTCGGCGGAGCGTCGGGCCTCGTCGGCATCAGCGCGGCCCCGGCGATCCCGGCGATGACTTTCGCCGGAGCGGCGATCCACATCGATCCCGCGACGCTCCTCGGGCTCCAGCCGATCGTCCTCTCGGGCGCGGGCCCCGGCGCCGGCGCGGCGACCTTCCACGCCGCGCTGTCGCCCGGCCCGGCGTTCGTCGGCCTGCCTTTCTACGTGCAGTTCGCGCTCACCGATCCCGGCGCGCCGATGGGCGTCTCGGCGACGCAGGGCGCCGCGTTCACGCTCTTCTGATCTCGAGGGGTCGGTCGCCTCTCACGTCGTCCTCGCGACCGATCCCGAGGGCCCGCCCCGCGGACCCTCCGGCGACGCGCGCGGCCGAAGCACCGTGCGCGTCGTCTTTTTTTCGTCGCGGCGCTGTCCGAGTCTCCCGCCCGCGGACTTCACCGGATGAAGGAGCGCCGGTCTTCGAAGGAATTCGTTCGAGACCGCGCGCGGCGCCCTGCGGCGCGGGCCGGTTCGTCGCCTTCGCGCGCGCGAACCGGCGCTCCGGCGGCCGAAAGAGCCCGCGCGGCGGGCCTCGACGTCGATGTCCACGTCGACGTCGACCCGCGCCGGCGTCCCGACGGTCGTCAAGTCTCTCGCGACGCAGCGACTCAGCGCGAGTCTCCCGCCGGCGGACTTCGCCGGATGAAGGAGCGCCGGTCCGCAAGCGGGCGAAGCCGGACGGACCGGCAGGCGTCGTTCGGGACGACCTCCGTCGACCTCAGACTTTCGCCGGACGACGCCGGCGCGCGCCGCCGGCCGTCGTCCGGCGGCGCCGGCGAGCGCTTGTCCGCCGCGCGGTCGTCGGCCCGGCGTTCCTCGCCGCCTTCGCGGCGCGCCGGGCGGTCGACGGCGCCGCGCCGACTCGGGACGTCGTCCGCCTCCCGGTCGACCGCTTCGCCGACGACCGCTTCGTCGCCTTCCGCTTCGACGCCGCCCCCCGCCGCGGCGCACGCCGCGTCGGCGCGCCGAGCGTCAAGGTCAGTTCCAGCTTCCTCAGCACGCCGACGTCCGCCTTCGCCCTGTCGGACGCCTCGAGCGTCCAGGTCCCCTTCGGCGAGCGGCCCACGAGCGCGGCGAGCCCGGGCACGGCGTCGGCCGCGTACGTCTTCCTCAGGTTCTTCGTCGAGCCGCCGAGGCGGTCGTGCAGGACTACCGCGGCCCCCGTCCCGTCGGGCGGCACGAGCTTGACCACGAGGTCGCCGATCCAGGTGTGCTCCAACTCCACGCGCACCGACAGCGCGTCGATCACGCGGTCGTCGGCCACTTCGGTCGTCAGCCGCGCCGTCCCGAGATCGGGGATCGGCACGGCGGCGGTCGTCGCGCGGATCACGGTCACCGCGCCGGACGGCGGCGCGGCCGGCGCCGCGAGCTCGACGGCCCGCCGCGCGTTCAACCGCCCCCAGCCGTACTTCGGGCTGCGCCCTTCCGCGTTCCAGCCGCCGCCGCTCGGATCGATCCGGTCGCAGCTGCGCTTGAGGATGTCGCGCACCTCTTCGGCGCGCAGCTCCGGATTGCGCGACAGGACGAGCGCCGCGACCCCCGCGGCGCCGGGGCACGCGCTCGACGTGCCGCCGAAGTCGTTGGTGTAGTCGCCGTCGACGTCGCCCAGCTCGGCGAGGCCGACGTTGTAGCCGGCGACTCCGCGGCGGTCGGTGGTGAAGATCCCGAAGTGATTCCCGACCACGTCGTTGCTCGGGAACGTGCACCAGACCGCGTTTCCGAAGTCGCTGTAGCGGCTTTTCTTCCCCGCGTCGTTGCACGCGGCGACGGCGATGACCTTCGGATGCGACGCGTAGCCGTCGAGGTCGACGCTTTCGTCTCCGTTGCCCGCGGCGAACAGCACGACGCACCCGCGGCCGTTGCGACCCTGCGTGGCGGCGTACTCGATCGCCAGGCGCGTGTGATCGGGGATCGGCTGGAACCGCCGGTGCAGCGGGTCGTTCGGATCGAACCACGCGCCGTCGAAAGGACCCCAGCTGCACGAGATGACGTCGGCGCCGTGGTCCGCCGCCCAACGGAAGGCCTCGGCTTCGTCCATCGAGCCGAGATGCGACACGAGCCGGATGGGCATGAGCCGCGCTCCCGGGGCGACGCCGGACGCGCCGAACCGCCCGTCGGCGACCGCGACCCCCGCGCACGCCGTGCCGTGGTCGTCGCCTTCGCCGGGCCGCGGGTCGTCGTCGTCGAACGTGACGTCGCGCGGCGCCGTGATCTTCGCGGACGACCGGAACTCCTCGTGGTCGACGTCGACGCCGTCGTCGACGATCGCCACGATCGTCCCTTCGCCGCGGCTCAGTTCCCACGCCGCCTCGACGTGCGCGTGCGCGTCGATCGTGCGGGCGCCGATGCGCTGCTTCGCGAGATGCCACTGCCCGGGGAACACGCCGCGTTTCGCGCGCTCCGAGATGATCTCCGGGTGGCAGAGCTCGACCTCCGGCCGTTCGAGAAGGTCCTTCGCGATCTCGAAGACGTCCTGCCCGGTGTCCTCGGGCGCCTCGAGGAAGTACGCGTTAGTCGCGAACGCCAGTTTCCGCTTGAGCTTCAGCTTGTAGGCCGCGAGGAGCGGCTTGAGCGCCCGATCGGACGCGTCGTCGACGAGCTTGAGGAAGAAGTTCTCCGTGTACACGTGCGGTCGGCGGGTCTCGCGGTCGACGAGCACGCGACCCGCGAAGCACACCGCGGGCTCTTTCTTCAGCGCCGCGCGGACGGCGTCGCGGCGCGACCGGGCGCCGGAGGCGGCGTCGGTCCGCAACACCTCCACGCCGACCTGCGGGAAGCTGAGCACCCGGCGGAAATCCGCCAGCCTGCGGCGCGCGGGCTCGGACAGCGGCGCCCGTCGGATCGGCTCCTTTCCGCGCGTCCGCACCACGACGAACTCGTCGCCGTCGACCAGCTCGAGCCGACACCCCTTCTTGCCGCCGTATCGGACGGTGCGCATCGACCTCTCCTCGGCGCCGTGCTCCGGGGCTTCCCTGCCCGGCGCGGACGGACGCCCTTACAGTGAGCGTCCCGTGCCGCACGGAAGTGACAGATGGCCCCGCACGCTCCCCGCCCCCGGCGGCGGAACGGCGCAACGCGTCGCCGGCGCGACCGACGCCGACGGAGAGTATGAGCTTCCTGGCGGCGCGCGGGGCCGCGCGACGGGCCGGCTCTTCGTGCGTTTCGCCGACGTGACGGCCAAAGAGGGGGCGCGCCGCGCGATCGACGCCGCCGGGTTGCGCGTCGTCGACGAGCCGCCCTACGCGCCGACGGGGTTCTGGCTCGGGCCCGGCTTCCGGGGCGCGGCGGCTGCGGCTGCTGCGGCCGACGCGATCGCGACCTTGCCCGGCGTCGTCGCGCTCGAAGCGGAAATCGTCCGCCCCCGCGCGAAGAAGTGACGCGTCAGCCGTCGAGCGCGGCGAGCAACGCGCCGACCGACGCGAGGTCGTGGTCGCCCATGTGCCCGATGCGGAACGTGGTCGTCTTCGCCTGCCCGTAGCCGTCGCCGAGCACGAACCCCGCCGCCTTCGCGCGGTTCGCGAGCGTCTCGGGCGCGTGCGGCCCGAGGCGGATGCAGGAGATCGACGGCGATCGGAACCCGGCCTCGGAGAACATTTCGAGCCCGCGCTCCTCCGCCCACGACCAGACGCGTTCCGCCATGGCCCGGTGCCGCGCGAACCGCGCCGGCAACGTCTCCTTCAGAATCGCGTCGAGCTGCGCGTCGAGCGCGAAGAGATGCGACAGCGACGGCGTGGCGAGCGTCTCGAACTTCTCGAACGACTTCGCCGCCCGCACGAAATCGAACATCCAGCCGCGGTGCTTCTGTCGCGCGGCGCGCTCGACGGCGCGCGTCGACAGCGCGAACACCGTGAGCCCGGGGGGCACGGCGAGGCACTTCTGCGTCCCGGCGAAGCAGAAGTCGAGGCCGTTCGCATCGAAGTCGATCGGCGCGCCGCCGAGGCTCGAGACGGCGTCCACCAGCACGAGGCAGTCGTGCTTTCGCGCGACCGCCGCCAGCTCGCGGAGCGGATTGAGCACGCCGGTCGACGTCTCGTTGTGCGTGATGGTCACGACGTCGTAGCGGCGGGACCGCAGCACTTCGCCGAGCTCGTCGGCGCGGTTCGGTTTCCCCCACTCGACCGGCAGCGCGTCGGCCTCCTTGCCGCAGGCGAGGGCGATTTCGTGCCAGCGCTCGGAGAACGCCCCGCAGGTCAGCACCAGCGCGCGCTCGTGGACGAGGTTGCGCATCGACGCCTCCATCAGCGCCGTCGCCGGGCACGTTTCGAACAGCGCGAGCCCCTGCGTGCCGAACACCGGGCGCAGCTTCTCGACGATCCGCCGCACGAGGTCGCGGCATTCGGCGCCGCGGTGGCCGATGAGCGGCGTCGCCATGGCGGCGAGGATCTCCGGCCGCACTTCGGTGGGCCCCGGAATGAAGAGCTTGCGACGGGTCATCGGGGGTTCCTTTCCACGGAGGAGGCGAGGGCCTCGGCGGCCGGGACGAGGGCGGAGAAGCGCGGGTCTCCCCGCAACCGGCGGAGCTGCGCGTCGTCGCACAGCACCGCGAGCAGCGGCGCGAGGCGCGGCGCGGAGACGTAGACCGGGCTGGCCCGGCGGACCGCTTCGCGCGCCGCGACGCCGCCGAATCCGACGAAGAGATCGACGGCCGGCGCCGCTTCGAGGTCGGTGGCGCCGTCGCCCACGAGCGCGACCGCGCCGTGCCGCGCGCGTCGGGCGGCGATCGTCGCCGTCTTGCCGCCGGCGCGCGCGAGCGGCGACGTGCGGTCGAAGTCGACGTAGGCGCCGTCCGGCGCGAAAACGACGTCGACGGCGTCGACGTCGGACGCCGGCGCGCCGAGCGCCGCGGCGAGCGCCTCCACCGGCGGCCGCAGCCCGCCGCTCACGATGCGCGGCCGGACGCCGACCTCGCGCAACGCCGCGAAGAGCTCGATCGCGTCCGGCACGAGCGTCTCGACGTACCGTCGGCCGAGGCGCGCGACCGCGTCGCGGGTCGGGGCGATGAGCGCGAGGCGCCGGGCGTAGACCTGCTCGAGCGGGATCTCCCCCGCCATGGCGCGGCGCGTGAGATCGGCCACCTCCGGAAGGTCGCGGCCCAACTCGTCGACGCCTTCCAGCGTCGTCAGCGTCGAATCGCAGTCGAACCAGACTTCGACGAACGGAGGGCCTGCGACGGCGCGGCGCGCGGAGGCGTACACGACGTCAGAGCCCGACCGACGCCAGCCGCCGGATGCCGGGCACCGCACGCACGCGGTCGAGCGTCGCCGCGGGCGGGTCCTGGTCGAGGTTGAAGACGCCGACCGCCCGCCCGTCGCGCTCGTGCGTCACGCCGAGCTGCAGGCGCGAGATGTTCACCGCGGCTTCCCCGAGCAGCGTGCCGATGGCGCCGAGGACGCCGGGCCGGTCGTCGTGGTACGTCACGAGCAGCCGTCCTTCGGGGATCGCGTCGATGAGGAACTCGTCGAGCTCCACCATGCGGAGATGGCGGCGTCCGATCAGCGTTCCGGACGCGGCGTGCACGACGCCGTCGACGTCGAGCTCCACGCGCACGAGGTTGACGAAGTCCTTCTTCAGCGTGGTGCGCTCCGTCGACACGTCGATGCCCGCCTCCTTCGCGAGGCGCTCGGCGTTGACCGGCGTCGTCGGCCCGCTCGCCACGTGGCGGAGCGCGCCCACGAGCGCGCTGACCACCAGCGGCCGCTGGCTCCGCTCGCCGATCTCGCCCTGCGTGCGCACGCGGATCGCGCGGACGGCGCCGGGATGAAGCTGCACGAGGAGCGACGCGAGCCGTTCCGCCAGCGACAGGAACGGCGCGAGGAATTCCGCATCGGCGGGCGCGATGTGCGGGACGTTCACGCCGTTCACCGTGACGCCGTGCCGGAGCAGCTGCACGATCTGCTTCGCGAGGTCGACGCCTACCGCGCGCTTCGCCTCTTCGGTCGACGCGCCGAGATGCGGCGTCAGCACGACGTTCGGCGCCTTGAGCAGCGGATGGTCCGCGCCCGGCGGCTCCTGCTCGAACACGTCGACCGCCGCGCCCGCCAGCCGGCCGGACTGCAGCGCCTCGACGAGCGCCGACTCCTTCACGATGCCGCCGCGCGCGCAGTGGATCAGCCGCGCGCCGGGCTTCATCAGGGCGAACGCCTTCTCGTCGAGCAGGTGGCGCGTGTCGTCCATCAGCGGCGCGTGCACCGAGACGAAGTCGGCTTCGGCGAGCGTGCGGTCGAACGGCGCCATCACGACGCCCGCCGGCGCCTTCTCCTGCGTGACGAAAGGGTCGTAGGCGAGCACGCGCATCTTCAGCCCGAGCGCGCGGTCGGCGACCACGCGCCCGATGCGGCCGAGGCCGATCAGCCCCAGCGTCTTCCCCGTCACCTCGACGCCCGTCAGTTTCGATTTCTCCCAGCGGCCCGCCTTCATCAGCGCATCGGCCTCGGGGATCTTCCGCGCCAGGGCGAAGAGGTGCGCGATCGCAAGCTCGCCGGTGGTCACGGCCCCCGACTCGGGCGTGTTCATCACCGTGATGCCGCGCGCCGTGGCGGCGGCGAGGTCGATGTTGTCGACGCCGATTCCCGCGCGCCCGATCACCGCCAGCCGCTCCGCGCCTTCCAGCGCCCGCGCGTCGACGAGCGTGGCCGAGCGGACGACCAACGCGTGGTACGGCGGCAGCTCCTTCGCCAGGGCGTCGGGTTTCAGCCCGCGCTTCTCCACGACGTCGCCCGCCGCCCGCAGGATCTCGACCCCTTCGGCGCCCAACTCGTCCGCGACCAGGATCTTCCACCGCGTCATGTCCGGGCGCTCCCTTCGGGGCGACTCTAACCAGCGCGCCCCGGACCCGGCCGGGTCCGCGGACGCGAGTCTCATCCATAGAGGCGGGCGGCTCGCCGCTGCACGGCGTCGCACGTCCCCGCCTCGAGACGACCGCTTCGCGTCGGTGACGGGCCGCCGGGCCGCGGGGCGTCGAATGCCGCGCACGCGCCTCGGAGAACGCCGGAGCCCACGCCCGCCGCCTCGCCGGCGCCGCGGTTGCGGGGCGGGCAACCGCTGCGGCCGCAACTCCGTTCTTGGGAGGATGCCCCGCGTTCGACCCCTGATGCCGGAGCGCGCCATGACGTCAGCCCGCTCGCCCGCCGCCGTCGGCTTCGCCGCGCTCGTCCTGGCCGCCGCCGCCCTCGGGCAGGGAGGGCTCGCTCCGGCCGACTCTCCGCTGCGCGCTCCGCAGGAGGCGATCCTGCGCGGCGACCGCGACGCGGCGCGCACGGAGCTCGATCGGCTGCCGGCCGCTCCCTCCGCGGACGCCGACGTCGCGGCGCGCGCGGCGTTGCTCCGCGCGGCGGCCGAGCCGGCGGAACGGCGTCTCGACGCCTTCCTTGCGTTCGCGGAGAAGAGCCTGAACCGACCGGAGGCCGACGTCGCGCTCGTCGCCGCGGCGGCGCACTTCGTGCGACCGGAGCGCTTCGACGCACCGGTGCTTCCGCCCGCGCAGGCCGACGACCGCGCGCGCGCCGACGGCGCGCCCGACGACAGCGACGCGTGGACGCTCGACGTCGACGCCCTCGCGCCCTCCGACGACGACGGGGAGGACGGCGCCGGACGTCCGCGTCGGCGCGCGCGGTTCCACGCAGCATTGACGGCGCGTGAGGCGGCGCCGAACGCCGACGCCGCGCTGCTCGCGCGCGCCCGCGCCGACTTCGAGCGCGCGACGACCGTCGACTGCGGCTTCCGACGCGTCCTCTCGACGGCCGTCCCGCGCATGCCGGGCCCGCTCGCGGCGCGCGTGCACCTCGTCGTCCGCCGGCTGGAGGGCGACGCCGTGCACGACGCGGAAGCGGCGCCGGCCGCCGGACCGCCGGCGCTCGTGCGCGCGTTCGAGCCGGGGTCCCCGCCCGTCGACCTCGCCGCGCCGCCGCCCGGGATCTACGACGTCCTGCTCACGTCGGACGACGGAACCCGTCGCGCCCGTCGCCGCCTGCTCGTGAGCGACCTCGACCTCGTCGTCGTCGCGTATCCCGAGGTCGCCTTCGTCGCGGCGCGGCGCGGCGGCGCGCCGTGGGAAGGCGCGACGGTGCGCGTCGACGGCGGGGGCGATCGCGGCCGCGCGGTCTCGACGCCTTCGCCGGAGCCTCACGTCGCCGCAGCGACGACCACCGTCGGCCCCGACGGCTTCGCGATCCTCACGCTCC
>DASPNK010000581.1:0-3954 GCA_035626575.1 Planctomycetota bacterium
CGGCGCCGAGGCGACCTTCGAAGGACTTCTGCGCGCGGCGGGGCTCGATCGGCCGTGAACTTCGCGTTCGCGACGCCCGCCGCGCTCGCGCTCCTCGCGGTCGCCCCGCTGCTCCTGCTGCTCCGCGCCCGCGCCGCCGCGCGCCGGCCGCGCGCGGCGCCGGACTTCGAGCTCTGGCGCCGCGCGGCCGAAAAGCTCGGCGATCCTCCGCGGCGGAGAGCGCCGCGCCGCGACGACCTCCTCCCGCTTCTGCCGTTCGCGCTGTGGGTGATCGCCGCCGCGGGCCCGCGGCTCGAGCGCGCCGGGTCGGCGGACGTCGTCGCGATCGTCGACCGCACGGCGTCGATGGGGGTGACGGACGCCGCCGGCCGGACGCGGGTCGCGCGCGGACTGGCCGAAGCGCGTCGGCTCCTCGGCGGCGCTTCGCTCGAGATCGTCGGAGCGCCCGCGCCTCCGGAAGGCGTCGACCCGGAGACGCCTTCGGCGGCGGGCGGCGATCCGGCCGACCTCGCCGCGGAGGCGGAGCGTCGGCGCGACGCCGGCCGGCGGGTGGTCGTGGTCACCGATCGCGACGACGTCGCGCTTCCCGCGGGCGTGGGGCGCGTGACGGTCGCCGACGACGCGCTCAACGCAGGCGTCGTCGCCTGCGCGGTGCGCGAAGGCGCCGGCCTCCTCGTGCGCGTCGAGGGACGCTCGGCGACGCCGCGGCGCCTCGTCGTGGCGTCCGACGCCGGGGAGATCGCGCGCTACGACGTCCCCGCCGACGCCCCGCTGCGCGCGGTCGTCCCCGTCGACGTGCGCGCCCGCCTCGCCGTGCGGCTCGACCCCCCCGACGCCCTCCCGCTCGACGACGTCGTGCATCTCGTCCCGGAGGCGGCGCCGACGCGCGTCGCCGTCGTCGCCGAGCGCGCCGACGCCCTCGTGCGGGCGCTCCGCGCGCAGCCGGACGTCGAAGTTTCGTTCGGCCCCGATCCGGAGGCGGCCCTCGCGGTCGTGCGCGACGCGTCGACGGCCGACGCGTCGCGAGCGGCCTGGCTCGTGCCGCCTTTTCCTCCGACGCACGGCTTCGCCCTCGGCGCCGCGCGCGCGGTCGACGCGCCCGGCGTCGGCTTCGGACGGTGGGAGGGCTATTCGACCGACGTGACGCATTGGCCCGCCGTGTTCGACCTCGCGTCGCGGCCCGACGGCGCCGAAACGCTCCTCGCGGCGGGCGACGCGCCGCTCCTCGTCCGCTCGGGCGGCGTCGTCGCGTGGACCGTCGACCCCGAAATCGCGCCGTGGATCGACGTCGCGAGCTTCCCGCTGACGGTGCGCCGCCTGCTCGACGACGCCGGACTCGCGGCGCTTGCGACGACCGGCGTGCGGCGCGCGGGCGACGTCGCGGTCGTTCCGGGCCGCGGCGCCGCGACCGCGGTCTGGACGTCGCCTCCCGACGCCTCCGGCCGCCGCGCCCCGCCGCGCGCGTTGGAAGCCGACGGCGACGGGCGTTTCCGCTTCACGCCGGACGCCGCGGGCGTGCATGTCCTCGAGACGGGCGGCGCGCGGATCGAGGTCGCGGTCGCGGTCCTCGACGCCATGGAGACGGCGGCGAGGCGCGCGGCGGCGTCGGTTTCGCCGCCGGAGGAGGCCGCGCCCGTCGCGCGCGTCGTCGACCTCGGGGCGTGGGCCGCGGCCGCGGGTCTGGCGGCCTGCGCCTGGGCGTTCGCGGCGATCGCCGGGCCGGCGCTCCGCAGACGCCCGCGTCCGGCCGATTGAAGGAGGGGGTCCGCGCGCGGAGATTGCGTCGTCCGCGCCGGAGCCCCGCCCTCATGCCTCGTTTTCTGAGCGAACTCGCCAAGCGCGTCCTCGTCTTCGACGGGGCGATGGGCACGAGCCTCCAGGCGTACGACCTGCCGCTCTCCGACTACCGCGGGCTCGAGAACTGCTCCGAAATCCTCTGCGACACGCGGCCCGACGTCGTGCAGGCGATCCACGAGGGCTTCCTCGCCGTGGGCTGCGACGCCGTCGAGACCAACACCTTCGGCGGGAATCGCATCGTCCTCGGCGAATTCGGTCTCGAAGACCGGACCCGGGAGCTGAACCGCCGCGCCTGCGAGATCGCGCGCGCCGCGTGCCGGAAGTTCGAGACGCCCGACGCGCCGCGGTTCGTCGTCGGTTCGATCGGCCCCGGCACCAAGCTGCCCACGCTCGGGCACGTCGATCCGCGCGAGCTGCTCGCGTCCTTTCGCGAGCAGTGCTTAGGCCTGGTCGAAGGCGGCGCCGACGTCCTTCTGGTGGAGACCTGCCAGGACCTGCTGCAGGCGAAGATCGCCGTGCAGGCGGCGCTCGACGCGATGGCGGAAAAGGGCGTGAAGCTTCCGCTCATGGCGCAGGTGACGATGGAGACGACCGGCACGATGCTGGTGGGCTCCGAGATCGGCGCCGTGATCGCCGCGCTGTCGCCGTTCCCGTTGACCGCCCTCGGGCTTAACTGCGCCACCGGCCCGCGGGAGATGGCCGAACACGTGCAGGTGTTGAGCGGCGCCTCGCCGTTCCCCATTTCGGTGCTGCCGAACGCCGGCCTCCCCGAGCTGCACGACGGAAAGACGCGCTACCCGCTGGACGGGCCTGAGCTCGCGCGCTGGCTGAAGCGTTTCGTCGACGACTACGGCGTGCGCATCGTCGGCGGCTGCTGCGGCACGACCTGCGAGCACCTGCGGCCCGTCGCCGACGCGCTGCGGGGTCGGGCGCCCGTGCTCCGCGAGCCGAAGCCGAAGCCGTCGGTCGCGTCGATCTATCGCGCCGAGACGCTGAAACAGGACGCGTCGTCGCTGCTCGTCGGGGAGCGGACGAACTCCAACGGCTCGCGGCTCTTCAAGAAGCTGCTGGAGCAGGGCGACCTCGACGGCATGACGCGCATGGCGCGGGAGCAGGCCGCCGAAGGGAGCCACGTGCTCGACGTGTGCGTCGCCTACGTCGGTCGCGACGAGGTCGCGGACATGGAGGCGGTGATCAAGCGGTTCCGCACCGACGTGCGGACGCCGCTCATGATCGACTCCACCGAGCTGCCGGTGATGGAGCGAGCCCTCGAGCTGTGCGGCGGGCGCTGCATCGTCAACTCGGTGAATCTCGAGGACGGCGAAGGCCGCTGCGACCGCGTGTACGCGCTGGCGAAGCGCCACGGGGCGGCGGTGGTCGCGCTGACGATCGACGAGCGCGGCATGGCGAAGACGGCGCCGGAGAAGCTCGCCGTCGCGCGGAGGCTGCTCGACATCGCCGCGACGCGTCACGGTCTGCGACCCGAGGACCTGCTTTTCGACCCGCTGACGTTCACGATCTGCACCGGCAACGAAGACGACCGACGCCTCGCGCTGGAGACCCTCGACGGCCTCGAGCGCATCCGCGAGGCGATCCCCGAGGCGGGGCTGATCCTCGGCCTCTCCAACGTCTCGTTCGGTCTGAAGCCCGCCGCGCGGCACGTGCTCAATTCGGTGTTCCTCGCCGAGGCGGAGAAACGCGGGCTGACCGCGGCGATCGTGCACGCGGCGAAGATCATGCCCCTCGCCCGCATCGATCCCGAGCTGCGGCGCGTCGCCGAAGACCTGATCTACGACCGTCGGTCCGACGGGTACGACCCGCTGCACCGGCTGATCGCGCTCACCGCCGATCTGACGGTGGAGAAGAAGGTCGACCGCCGCGACCTGCCGGTCGACGAGCGGCTCAAGGCGCGCATCGTCGACGGCGACCGGCCCGGCCTCGAGGTCGATCTGGCCGAAGCGCTGAAGGCGCGGAGCGCGCTGTCGATCATCAACGACGTCCTGCTCGAAGGCATGAAGGTGGTCGGCGAGCTGTTCGGCGCCGGCGAGATGCAGCTGCCGTTCGTGCTCCAGTCGGCCGAGACGATGAAGGCGGCGGTCGCCTGGCTCGAGCCGTACATGGAGAAGACGGACGGCGGCGGCAAGGGCCGCATCGTCC
>DASPNK010000582.1:0-4341 GCA_035626575.1 Planctomycetota bacterium
CGGCCTCGCCATCGCCCGGAAGCTGGCGGAGTGCCACGGCGGCGAATTGCGGTACGAGGCGCGCGTCGAAGGCGGCGCGCGGTTCGCGGTGATCCTTCCGGCGCGCGGCGCCGCGGGAGCGGCGTGATGGCCCGCACAGCCCTGGTGGCGGACGACGACGCGCTGTCGCGCGAGTTCCTGGCGGAGGCCGTCGGCGCCGCGGGCTTCGACGTGCGCACCGCGTCGGACGGCGTCGAAGCGCTCGCGCTCCTCGAGCGCGACGAGCCGGACGTGGTCGTCACCGACCTGCGCATGCCCGGCAAGGACGGCCTCGAGGTGCTCAAGGCGGCCAAGGCGCGCCGGCCGGACCGGCCGGTGATCGTCCTGACCGCCTACGGCGCCGTCGACGTCGCCGTGCGCGCGATGCGCGAAGGCGCGGCCGACTTCCTGCAGAAGCCGGTGTCGCCCGACGCGCTCGACGTCGTGCTGCGCCGCGTGCAGGAGACCGAGCGCCTGCGGCGCGAGAACCGCGCGCTCAAGGAGGACCGCGCCGCCGACGTGCGCGCGGTCGGCGTGGTGCTCGGCCGCAACGCCGCCTTCCGCGAAGCGGTGGCGATGGCGGAGCGCGTCGCGCCCCGGCCGTCGACGGTGCTGATCCGCGGCGAATCGGGGACCGGCAAGGAGCTGATCGCCGCGCTGGTCCACGAGAACAGCGCGCGCCGCAAAGGCCCGTTCATCCGCGTCAACTGCGCGGCGCTCACGGATTCGCTGCTGACGTCGGAGCTGTTCGGCCACGAGCGCGGCGCGTTCACCGGCGCGGTGAAGGCGAAGGAGGGCCGGTTCGAGCTCGCCCAGGGCGGCACGCTGTTCCTCGACGAAATCGGGGAGATGTCGCCGGAGACGCAGGCCAAGCTCCTGCGCGTCCTCGAGTGCGGCGAATTCGAGCGCGTCGGCGGCGTGCGCACCCTCAAGGCCGACGTGCGCGTGATCGCCGCGACGAACCGCGACCTCGAGAAGGCGATGGAGGACGGGCGCTTCCGCGCCGACCTCTTCCACCGGCTCGACGTGTTCACCGTCCACCTGCCGCCGCTCCGCGAGCGGCCGGAGGATCTCGCCGACCTCGCCCAGCATTTTCTGGAGCGGTACCGCCGCGACCTCGGCTCGGAGGCGAAAAAGTTCTCCCGCGCCGCCGTCGAGGCGATGGCCGCCTACGACTGGCCGGGCAACGTCCGCGAGCTTGGGAACGTCGTGCAGCGCGCCCTGCTCCGCGCGCCCGGCGCGATCGTCGAGGCCGAACACCTCGGGCTCGCCGCGAAGCCCGCGGCGTCGCGCGAGCCGACCGTGCCCGTCGGCCTTTCGGTCGACGAGACGGAGCGCCACCTCATCCTCCGCACCCTCGACCTCGTCGGCTGGAACCGCACCGAGGCCTCGCGCATTCTCGGAGTCACCACGCGGACCTTGAGCAACAAGCTGCGCATCTACCGCGCCCGCGGCTTCGTGGCGCCGGCGGAGGGGCGCTGATGGACGCCCTCGGCAAATTGAGCCCGCTGGTCGAGGCGTTGATGAACGCGGCGACCGACCGGCATCGGGCGGTGGCGGCCAACCTCGCCAACGTCGAAACGCCCGGCTATCGGGCGGTCGGCGTGAAGTTCGACGCCGCGCTCGAGGACGCGGTGCGCGAGGGCGACCTCGAAGCGCTCCGCGGCGCGCGCGCCGGGACCTTCCGTCGCGACGGCAAGGTGAAGTCCAACGGCAACGACGTCGACCTCGACGTCGAGCTCGGCGAGATGAACCGGAACAGCCTCGCCTACCAGACCCTCATGACCGCCGTGATGATGCGCCAGCAGCAGATGCGCTCGGCCGTCGCCGGCAGGAGCACGTGACCATGGATCCGACGCGCATGTTCGGCCTGTTCGACGTCACGGGCAGCGGCATGTCGGCGCAGCGGGAGCGCATGTCGCTCATCGCGCAGAACATCGCCCACGCCCAGGACACCAACCGCGGCGACGGCCTGCCGTGGCGGCGCAGGGAGGCCGTCTTCGAGACCGTTCTCGAAGGCGAAATGGCGGGGAGAGTGACGCTCGCCGAGGTGCAGGAGGACTTCCGCACCCCGATGAACCGCGTGCGCGACCCCGGCCACCGCGACGCGGACGCCGAAGGGTTCGTGACCTATCCGAACGTCAACCCGATCTTCGAGATGACGGACCTCCTCGCGGCGTCGCGCGCCTACGAGGCGAATCTCCAGACCTCGAAGACGTTCCGCCAGATGGTCGAGCAGGCGCTCGGCCTCGGGAGGTGAGTGAGCCGTGGATCCACTCGTCGCGTTGACCGCGGCCGCCGCCCGCGGCGACCAGGGGGCCGAGGCCGCCGCCTCCGCCGTGCGCTCCAAGGGCGACGCGGGCGGGCCGTCGTTCTCCGACACTCTCGACAAGGCCGTGGAGAGCGCGAACCGCCTCCAGAACGAAGCCGACGACGCCCTGCGCCGCTTCGCGGCGGGCGACGTCGAAGACGTCCACCAGGTGATGCTGGCGATGAACCGCGCGGACCTTTCGTTCCGCATGACGCTCGAAGTCCGCAACAAGCTGGTCGACGCCTACCAGGAAGTGATGCGCATGCAGGTGTGAGGGCCCTCCGCCCGCACCCCTGACGCGAAGGACGCGACATGCCCAAGATGCTGCAGCAGCTCGGCGCCCTCTGGAAGAGCCTCGGAGCCCTCCAGAAGGCCCTCGTCGTCTCGCTCGTCGCGGTCGCCGCGCTCGGATGCGCCGCCGCCGCGGCGTGGGGGCCGGCGCCGACTTACGTCACGCTCCTCGACGGGCTCGACGGCGCCGCGCTGGGCGACGCCCTCACCAAGCTCGAAGCGGGCGGCGTGCGCTGCCGGCCCGCCGCGGGCGGCGGCGGCGTGGAGGTCGACTTCCGCGACCTCGCGCTCGCCCGCAAGACCGCCGCCACGCAGCGGCTCGTGCCGGAGGGCGGCGCCGACCTCGAGTGGGACGCCGCGGGCGACGTTTCGCTCGGCCTCACCGACGACCAGCGTCGCCGCCGCGAGCTGCTGGCGAAGCAGAAGAAGCTCGCCGAGATCCTCCAGTCGTACGTCGGGGTCGAGCGCGCGGCCGTCACGCTGACGCCCGCGGTGAAGGCCTACTCCCGCCGCGACGCCTCGCCGGCGAAGGCGGCGGTGGTGCTGAAGTTCCAGCAGGGGTTCTCGCCCGACGCCATCCAGATCGAAGCGATGCAACGCGTGACGGCGGCGCACCTCGCCGACCTGCTGCCGGAGAACGTCGCCATCTCCGACACGCGCGGCGCGCTCCTCACGCGCGGCGTGGGCGGATCCGCGCTGAGCACGCCGGGCTTCGAGCTGGCGCGCACCCGCGAGCGTTACCTCGCCGAGAAGGCGCAGAGCGCGCTCGACGCCGCCTTCGGCCCCGGCAAGACGCAGGTGCGGGTGAACGTCACGTTGAACCTCGTCTCCGAAACCGAGACGAAGCGCAGCCTCGACCCGGGATCGAAGGTGAAGACGCAGGAGAAGACGTCGTCCTCGACCGGAGCGCGTCCGGGCGGGGCGGTCGGCGCCGGCGCCGAAGTGTCCCGCGGCGCGGGCGCGGGGTCGTCGACGGAGGAGAACTCCGCCTCGTACGAGTACAGCCGCACCGAGACGGTGACGCGCCGCGAGCCCGGCGAGATCGTCCGCCTCACCGTCGCCGTCACGATCGACGCGACGCTCGCCCAGGACGAGGCGAAGGTGCGCAAGCTCGTCAAGAACGCCGTCGGATGGGACGCGGTGCGCGACCGCGGGGAGGACTCCTTCACCGTCGAGGTCCTGCCGTTCGCCGCGCCGGAGGAGGCCGTCGTCGACGACGTCGCGGCCGGCTCCGAGCTGGCGAAGTGGATCGAGCCCGCGAAATGGGCGGCGACGGGACTCTTCGGCCTCGGCCTCGCCTGGTTCGCGCTGCGCACGCTGAAGGGCGCGAAGACCGCGCTGGCGGCGGCCATCCGGCGCGCCGAGCGCCCGCCGGAGGATCCGACCGGCGGCCGCCCGGTCGACCCGAAGCAGAAGGCGATCGACGAGATCGACCGCGACCCCCACGCGGTGGGCGCGCTGCTCAAGACCTGGCTCTACGACGCGGCGGGGGCGCGCTGAACCGTGCGTAAGAAGCTCAACGGGGCGCAGAAGATCGCCGTGCTCGTCGCCGTCTGCGGCGGCGAGACCGGAGCGCGCCTCCTCAAGACGTTCGAGGCCGACGAGCAGGCGCAGATCGAGCAGGCGATGCTCGAGGTCGACCGCCTGAAGCTCGACGACGAGTCGCTGAAGGCCGTGCTGGAGGAGTTCCAGAAGCTCCTTCAAAACGGCGCGACGGCGAT
>DASPNK010000583.1:0-4590 GCA_035626575.1 Planctomycetota bacterium
CGGACCGCAGATCCCTCAGAACCGATACGGCCGCCGCATCGTGCTCCTCACGCTCTTGAATTGACGCCTCAAATCAGCGCCCCGACGCGGTCGATGAACCCCTGATGGACTGCTCCGACGCCGGACGGGTACGCAAGCTCCTCGCGGGCGATCTCGACGACGCCGCGACGCGCGACGCTTACGCCCACCTTCGACGTTGCGCGTCCTGCCGCGACGCCGTCGACTTCGAACGGTCGCTCCGCCGCGCGGGCGCGCGCGGCGACGAGGAGTTTGAAACGACCGCGGTGTCGTCCGCGCCGGCGCGCGGATTCAGCTCTTTCCTCCGCCCGGGCGGCGCCGCCGACGCGTCGCGACGTCGCGGGCGCTTCGCCCTCTTCGCGTCGATCGCCGCGATCCTCGCCGTCGGCGGCGTGCTGCGGCGCGGCGGGCCGTCCGGCGACGACTCGCCGGAGGAGTTCCTCCGACGTACGGTCGCGCGAGGGCTTCCCGCGACGCTCGGCCCCTCGGGCCCGCAGGACGGCCGTCCGCGCCTCGTGGTCGCGGCGCTCCCCGCGCCCGTGGCCGAAGCCCGCTTCCTCTTCGTAGGCCCCGACGGCGCGCCGCTCGCGACGATCCTCGTCGTCCCCGGCCGCGACGGCTGCCTGCTCGAAGCGTGCGAGATCGTCTCCCCCTCCGGGCGCCTCGGCGCCTGGCGGCTCGCGGCGCCGTTCCCCGACGAAGTCGCCGAGCGCCTTCCGGCGGGCGCCCCCTGCGGCGCGTCGGTGCTGCTCCCCGGCGGCGCCGCGTCGGCCGCCGTCGCGTTCACGCTGCGCTGACCGGCGCGGAGCGCTTCAGCGCCGCAGCGGCACGCCGGCGACCGCCTCTTCGAGGACGTCGTGCAGCGCGACGACCGCGCGCTCGACGCGATACTCCGCCGCGCGCGCCTTCGCCGCCGCGCCGAGGCGTTCCGCGAGAGCGCGGTCTTCGAGCAGCCTCGCGACCGCCGCCGCCAGCGCGCCGGCGTCGCCGGGCGGCGTGATCAACGCGTCGACGCCGTCGGCGAACGCCGCGCGCACGCTGGGATTGTCCGCCGCGACGCACGGGCGGCGCGCGCCGGCCGCTTCGAGCAGCGCGGCCGACAACCCTTCGACGCGCCCCGGCGCGACGAACACGTCGACGCCGGCGAACACCGCGCCGCGGTCGTTGCGCGAGCCCTTGAGGACGACCGTCCCTTCGAGGCCCGCGCGCTGAACGCGACGGAGCCACGTCATCGCCTCCGGCCCGCCGCCGCAGACGACCCACTCGAGGTCGGGTCGGTCCGGCTTGAGGCGGGCCGCGGCGTCGAGCAGCACGTCGACGCCCTTCCGTGCGTCGAGGCGGAGCAGCGCGCCCACGCGCTCCTTCGGTTCGAGGAGATCGTCGGCTCGGGTCATTCCCGCCGTCTCCACGAGGTCGATGGCGGGCGGCACGATGCGCACCCGTTCGCCGGGCGCTCCGGCGCGGGCGACCGCCTCCGCGGCGAGCGCCTCCGTCGGTGCGATCCAGACGTCGACGAGCGACGCCGTCCGCCGGGAGCGCGCCGCCCATGGGTCGTCGGGCGGCCGATGCTCGCGGTAGCTGCCGACGACGACGGGGACGGCCGCCATGCGCGCGGCTTTGCGGATCCGCACGTCGGCCTCGAACCCGAATGCCATGACGACGTCGACTTCGGCGCGGCGCAGGAGGCGGGTCAGGCGGTAGACGTCGGCGAAGCGATCGACCCAACCGCCCTCCGCGCCCTCCTCCTTCACGCCGCCGGGGAGCACCTGCACGTCGGCGTGCTGGAGCTTCGGCGTGAGGTCGCCCGGCTCGCGCAGCGACAGGTGGCGCGGCCTCCACCGCTTCGGATCGAGGCGGCGCGCCAGGTGGAGGACCTGGCGCTCCGGTCCGTCGAACGCGGTGGTCAGCGTCACCGTCATCAGGTTGAGGCGCGGCCGTCCGGACATGACGTCCGGACGGTAGCAACGGCGCTCAGAGCGCGGCGACGGCGGCGCGGTCCCCCGCTTCGGCGACGACCGTGACGGGCGACGACGAAGACAGCGGCACGGTCGCCATGCCGCGCTCGTCGGTGACGCCGCCGAAGCGCACTCCGCCGTCGACGCCGATCGCGAGCCGCGCCCCGCGCACCGGCAGCCCGGCGCCGTCGACGAGCGCGCAGCGCAGCTCGCCCGGACCGCGCTGCACCGTCAACGCGAGGTCGCTGACGAGCACGAGCGACGACGTCGCGGCGTCGCCGGCGACGACGACGGCGAGGTACGCGCCGGGCGGCAAGGCGCCCGGCGGCGTCGCGGGCGCCGACGCGGGCCGCGAGGTCGTCGCGCCGCCGCCCGTCGGCAGCGGGGCCTCGAACGTGGCCTCGCGGTAGCGCGGCGCGCCCGTCTCCAGCTCGACCGCGGCGAGCGGAGCGATCCCCGACAGGTCCGCCCGGTTCAGCGCGTCGAGGCTCTTCCGCACCGCGAAGAGGACGCCGAGGTCGACGGGGTACGTCTGCACCGACACCCTGGGCACGTTTTTCACGCGGAGCGGGAGGCGCGCCGGGTCGCCCGGCTTCAAACGGACGACCACGTCGGCGGCGAGCCGCGTCTCGGAGAAGAACGCGTACGACGCCGCCGCTTCGGCGACGGACGCCCCGGCCTCGCCGTAGCGCTTCACCGCCGCCTCAAGGTCGCCGCGCACGTGGGCGATCTTGCCGAGCAGGTACGTCATCTCCGGCGCGTACGCGCTTTGGCGCGTCATCGCGCCGCGCTTCGCCGCGTCGGGGTAGAGACGGGTGCGGACCTCCTCGGCGGCGGCGGCGGCCTCGTCGAAGCGCCCCAGCTCGAAGGCGGCGAGCGCCAACGCCGCGGTCGCCTCGTCGAGCGACCCGGCCTCCGGCGCGCGTCGCGCGAAGGTGCGCGCCTCTTCCGCCGTGCGCTCGGGCAGGCCGAGCGCACGGTAGAGGCGGATGCGCTCGACGCCGGCGCGCTCCGCCGCGGCCGTGCCGGGATGCCAGGCCAGGACGCGCTGGTACCCGCGCAGCGCGGCGGCCCACTGACGGCCCTGAAGCGGCCGCGCGGTCGCCGCCTTCGCCGCGGGGTCGGGCAGCTCGAGCCGGCGTCCGGCGGCCTCCAGCTCGAAGCTCGCGACGTCGTCGCGGGCCGGTACGCGCCAGGCGGCGAGGTCGTCCAGCTCCGCGGCGTCGGCGGGTCGGCCGAGGCCGCGCACGAACGCGCCCGCGCGCGTCTCTTCGTCGAACGCCGCGGCGAGCACGACGCGGTAAAGCGCGAGGGCGCGCTCGCCGTCGCCGACGAACGCGTACGCCCGGCCCAGGCGCAGCGTCTCCCCGGTCGTAAGACCTGCGGCGGGACCGCGCCCGTCCTCCGCACCGCGCCGGTCGTGGAGGCGCACCGCCGCCTCGTGGCGGCCGAGCCTCAGAGAGGCGCGGAGCAGCATGCCGTAGGCGGCCTCGCGCGCTTCGGGCGTCAGAGGGAACGCTTCGGCGAGCCCCTCGAGCGCGCCGACCACGCGGGCGTCGTCGCCCGCCGCGGCCGCCGCGCGCGCGGAGGCGAGGCGCGCGTCGGGCGTCGGCGGCGCGGGCTCGACGCGCTCGAGCCGCTCGGGCGCCGTCGCCGTCTCGAAGGCGTACGAGCCCGAGGCGCCGCGGCGCTCCGGCGCGAACGCCTCTTCGGCGACGGCCGGCAGGGCGCGGACCCTGCCCGGGACCGCGGCGTACGCCGTGTAGGTCACCGTCGTCGGGCGCCCCTTGGCGAGCCGCCGGAAGTGGAACGTCATCCGGTTCGCGCGCCGCTCGAAGCCGTCGTGCGGGCCGCGGACGTCCCGGAGCACCGGCTCGAATCCGGCGGGAAGCGGATCCTCCACCGTGACGAAGGACGCGGACTCCTGCGCCGTCACGACGAGACGAACGGTGACGCGCGCGCCGACGAGCGCCTGCGCGAGGGGCGCCGGCGGCGTCCACGGCGGACGCCGCGCGGGATCGACCGACTCGTATCCCTCGGCGAATTCGGACGCCGGAGCGTCCGGGTCGCGCCACGTCGTGACGCGGCGGTCCACGGTGAAGAAGCCCGGAGCGGCCGGCACGGCGTCGACGGCGGCGCGGGCGCCTTCGAACACGAGCCGCACGTCGACCGCGCCCGTGCCGACGCGACGCAGCGCGATGCGGCGCGCGCCCGGCGGAAGCGACGCGGGATCGAGCCGCAGCGCAGCGCGCGGGCGGCCCGGCTCGATGCGCAGCGGCGGCAGCGAGGCGCCGTCGACCGAAGCGACGACGTCGCCGGCGACGTCGACGACGCCCGCGCCTCGCAGCCGCCGCGCGAGCGCGACCGTCGCGTCGGCCGCGGCGCGGAGATGACCGCAACCGCGGATCCTCCGGCGTTCGAGCAGCGCGTCGGTCAGCTCGGCCTGCTCCTCGACCCGTGCATCGGCGGCCTGGTACGCCTGCAACGCGAGGGCGAGGGCGACGTCGTCGTCGCCGGCCCAGGGGTCGCCCGGCGCGCCGGGGAACGGCGCCCCGTCGCCGCGGCGGCGGCGCGAGCGCAACGATTCGAGAAGCTCGGAGCGCGTCGCCGGCCGCCC
>DASPNK010000584.1:0-4658 GCA_035626575.1 Planctomycetota bacterium
GCACGAAGGGCGTCGGCGGCTGGAGGCGCAGCGCGCGGGTCGGCGCCGCCGGCCGCGCGAACGGATCGACGTCGCCCCCGCGATCCCCGCCGCGGAGGCGCCACGGTTCGCCTTCGGCCTCCTCCGGCGGCAGGGCCTCGATCTCCGGCGCGTCTGCGAACAGCCCCTCGCGCGCGACCGGCCCGCGGGACGCGATCAGCTCGTGCACCGTCTCGTCGCGCTCGCGGTCGAGCCCGGGGTAGTCGCCTTCGCCCGCGCGGAGCCAGAGGTCGTACGCCCCGCGCTGGAGCTGCCGATACAGGTTCCGCGCGTCCACGCGGTGGAACTGACGGTCGCGGAGGACCATCCGCCCGTCGGTCATCACCGAGACGACGTGCGCCGCGGAGAACCCGAAGAGCACGTGGGCCGCGACCGATTCGTCGGTGAGCGGCGTGGCGGGGCGGTAGTCGAGCAGGACGAAATCGGCCGCGGCGCCCGGCTCGAAGGTCCCGAGAGGCGCGTCGAAGAGCTTCGACGCGGCGGCGGCGCCGCCCGCGAGGAGCGATACCACGTCGGCCGGGGAGACTTTCTCGCCGCGGGCGCGGGCGCGGAGGTACGCGAGCCGCGCCTCCTCGAAGAGGTCGACGCGAGCCGGGCCGGCGCCCAGCGCGCCCCCCGGCGCGAAGCGGCCGAGCGCGCCTTCACGATCGTCGCCCGCGGCGTCGAGCGACGGCGCGTGCACGAGGGTCGCGCCGGCCGCGCGGAGCAGCGTCGCGTCGCGGGCGTCCAGGCGCGGGCCGCAGAGGACGACGGCCGTGCGGAGGTCGGCGCCCGCTTCGAAGAGGCGCGCGGCTTCGGCGTGCGCGGCGGCCGCGTCGCCGTCGAATCCGAGCTCGACGTGCAGCGGCGTGCGGTTCCGGCGGCCGAGCTCCGTCGTCGCCGCCAGCAGCTCGGCGGAGACGTCCTTCAGCCGACCGAGGCCGAGGAGGAAGCGCATGCCGTGCGCGGCGCCGTACGCCGCGGCGAAGCGCTGCTCCTGAAGCGCCGCATCGAGCGCGACGCCGTCGCCGTCCGTCGCGGCGTAGGACGCGGAGAAGCGGACGCCGAGAGTGAGAAAGACGTCGCGGAGCCGCGTCAGCGCGCCCGACGGCTCGGTCGCGGCGGCGTGGCTGACGAGCAGCGTCGTGCAGCCGGCGCGGACCGCCTGCAGCGCCGCCGCGAAGGCGGCGCAGACCGTCGCCTCTTCGCCCAGCGCCTTTTCGACGCGGCGGTCGACGTCTTCGAGGTCGGGAAAGGGGAGGAGCCTTCCTAACGCCGCCGCGGGGCGCACATGGGCCGCGACGAGGCCCGGCAGAAGGATCTTTCCGCGGGCGTCGACGATCTCGGCCGCGGAGGGCGGGGACTGCCGGCCGCCTTTGCGCACGACGCGGCCGTCGGCGACCAGCAGGTCGGCGAGCTCGACGCGCGGCGGATCGAGGGTGACGAGAAGGGCGCCGCGGAAGAACGTGGACGACTGCATGGTGGATCCCGACCCGCCCCGGCCGTGCGCGCGCGGCGTGCGGCGATTGTGCGGGGCGCCGCCGGGCGCGGCAAGGCGACGCGCCGCGGGCGCGGTCCCGGCGCCGCGGCCCTATCATCCCGACCCGTGCAGGTCCTACCCCTCTTCCTGGCGACGCTGGCGGCCTTCGCGCTGGCCTACAAGCTCTACGGCGGGTTTCTGGCGCGGCGGCTCGGGCTCGACGCGACGCGCCCGACGCCCGCGCACGAGATGGAGGACGGCGTCGACTATTGCCCGACGCCGCGCGGCTACCTGCTCGCGCAGCACTTCTCGGCGATTTCGGCGGCGGGCCCCATCGTCGGCCCGATCCTCGCCGGCCGCGCATTCGGGTGGGGCCCGGCGCTTCTGTGGATCGTGTTCGGCTGCATCTTCATCGGCGCCCTGCACGACCTGACGGCGCTGTTCGGCTCGGTCCGCCACGCCGCGCGCACCGTGCCGCAGATCGTCCGCGAACACATGAGCCGGCCCGCCTACGGGGCCTTCCTCGCATTCGTCTGGCTCGCGCTGGTGTACGTGATCGTGGCGTTCGCCGACATCACCGCCCGCGCGTTCGTCGATCGCCTGCCGCTGGAGAACGGCGACGAGGTGTCGGGCGCGGGCGTGGCGTCGGCGTCGGCGCTTTATCTCGTCATCGGCGTCGCGATGGGCTGCGTGATGAAGTTCCTGAAGCCGCGGCTGTGGGTCGCGGCGGCGCTCTTCGTGCCGCTCACCGGTCTCGCGATCTGGGCAGGCCAGGCGGCGCCGCTGCACGCGCCCGCCTGGTTCGGCGAGGACCGCGACGCGCTGGCGCGGAGCTGGAACTACCTGATCCTCGCCTATTGCGCCGTCGCGTCGGTCACGCCGATGTGGGCGTTGCTGCAGCCGCGCGGATTCCTCGGGGGGTTCTTCCTCTACGGCGTGCTCGCGTTCGCCTTCGTCGGCATCCTCGTCGGCGGGGATCGCGTCGAGTACCCGGCGTTCCGCGGGTTCTCGTCGCCGGAGCTCGGCGCGCTCTTTCCGTTCCTTTTCATCACCATCGCCTGCGGCGCCTGCTCGGGTTTCCACGGGCTGGTGTGCTCGGGAACGACCAGCCGCCAGCTCGACCGCGAGCCCGACGCCCGCGCGGTGGGCTACGGCGGCATGCTGCTCGAAGGCGTCGTCGCCGTGATCTCGCTGATCTGCGTGATGCTCGTCGCCGAAGGCGACCCCCGCGCCGGCAAAGATCCGAACGTGCTGTACGCGCTCGGCGTCGGCGGCTTCGTGGCGCGCTTCGGGATCGACCCGGGATTCGCCGTCGCGTTCGCGCTGCTCGCGTTCACCACGTTCGTGTACGACACGCTCGACGTCGCCACGCGGCTCGGTCGGTACGTGCTGCAGGAGCTTTTCGGCGCGCGTTCGCGCCTCGCCGGCGCCCTCGCCACGCTCGCGACGCTCGCGCTTCCTGCGGCTTTCGTCGGCGTCACCCGACGCACCGCGAGCGGCGCCGAAATCCCGTCGTGGCGCCTCTTCTGGGGGATCTTCGGCGCGTCCAACCAGCTGCTCGCGGCGCTCACGCTGCTCGGCCTCACCGTCTGGTTCGCGCGGGCGGGACGTCGCCGCGCGGTCTGGCTGACCGCGCTGCCGGCCGCCTTCATGATGACGATGACCGTGTGGTCGCTGGGCGAGTCGGTCCGGCGCGCCTGGACGTCG
Source organism: Planctomycetota bacterium (assembly GCA_035626575.1). Taxonomy (GTDB): domain Bacteria; phylum Planctomycetota; family CAIWVZ01; genus DASPNK01. The sequence goes on from DASPNK010000584.1 coordinate 3,206, forward strand.
CCGCGCGGTTTCACGGCGCCGGACGTCACCGCCGCCGTTCTGCTCGCGCTCGCGGCGTTCCTCACGTTCGAAGCGGTGCGGGCGCTGCGGCGGGGCGCGGCCGGCTCGCAGGCCGTCCGCTCATGAAAGCAGGCCCCGCGTCCCCTCGGGGAGCGCCGGGCCTGCGTGCGCGGACGGAAAGAGCCGCGGACCGCCGGAGGCGGCCCGCGCGTCGATCACCAGTTCACCTGCACGACGTTGCTGCGCGAGAGGTACTGCAGGCCCGGCCCGAAGGCCGCGCCGACGAAGCGCCAGCTCGTGCCGCCGAGGAACGAGAGCGTGCCGGCGGGAAGGATGAACGGCGTGTCCGGGAACAGGCCGGGGAAGCCGGTCAGCCAGTGCAGCGGATTGCCCGGGCCCGCAGGCACCGTGATGATGCTCCACGTGGTGAGATCCGGCCACAGGCCGAGGAACGGGCCGGCGCCGAGGGCGCCCGTCGTGTCCGCGGTCACGAAGCAGAAGCCTTCCACCGTTCCCGGCGGAATGTTCGACAGCGCGAGGCCGAGGTCGCCGACGCCGCCGCCGCTCGAGTTGGCGGCGAGGTTGAAGCCGAAGTCGAACGACATGCGCATGCGCATGCCGAGGACGCCGGTGGTCTGCTGCGTCGTGCCGGTCGGCGGGTTGAAGCCGGGGCAGCCGTGGCGGATGTAAATCTGCGGGTTCGCGGTGCGGACCGAGAAAGCGCCGCTGGCGGCGCCGGCGGAGCCGCCGAGGGTGATCATCACGCCGACGTCGCTCACGCCGTCCCAGTTGAACTGCGCGTTCGGCGAGATCGGAAGCGAGACCCAGGTATCGCCCGTCCATGGGAACGTCAGCGGGCCGTCGACGGCGGTGTCCCACAGCACGGTCGGGTTCGTCAGATGCGATTCCCAGGCGGTCTGCGAGGCGCCGCCGACCGTGGGCGCGAACGCGCAGTTGCCGATGAGGATGCGCGCCTGGTTGTTGTTGTAGGTGTTGGAGCCCGCCGTGATCGGGACGATCGCGAGGTCGACGAGCTTCATCGACGACGTGACGCCCGCGGCGGCGAGCGACGGCGTGCCGACGGCGCCGGGATAGAACATGATCGACGTGAACCCGACGCCCGTCGTGTTCACGTTGAACGGGTGCGTGTTCGACGTGCCGGTGTTGGTCAGGTTGTCGGCGAAGTGGACGACGGTGCTCTGCGCGGTCGCAGGCGCGGCGAGCGCGAGGACCGAAACGGCGACGCCGCAGGCGGTACGTAAGGACATCGGTGACTCCGTAAGGGAACGCGTCGACGGCCGGCGACGCAGGAGCGCGTGATCTTCGAGGTCCTCGCAAAGAAGGTCAAGAGAAAGTGAGCGGTCGACCCGAGGCGCGGACGGCTTCGGTTTTCGCGGACTGGCCGCCGACGCGAAAAAGTGTCCGAGGCGTACGGCTTTGGCGCGCCTCGGGG
>DASPNK010000585.1:0-6712 GCA_035626575.1 Planctomycetota bacterium
CCGGCGGCGCGTCGCCGGCGTTCGCGCTCGGGACCGATTTCACGCCGAACGACGGCGGCATCGGCGGCCAGTGCTTCGGCGCATTCGACGTGGAGCTGTCCCGCGGGAACGTGCAGGGCGGGATCGCCAATCCGGCGGCCGTGCTGATTCCCGGTCCGCCCGGCGCCGCGGTGACCGGTCCGGTGACGTTCGTGCTCGCGGTCAACGGCCCTGGCGCGGCGAACCTCACGACTTCAGCCTTCGCGCACTCGTTGTCGCGCGGCAACACGTTGACCAACGTCGCCTGCAAATTCCAGGGCGGCGGCTTCGGCGCCGAGGAGTCCGGCACCATCGGCAACACGCCGGATTGCTCGGCGGGCGGCTGGGTGGTCGGCACGCCGTCGCTCGGTTCGACCCTGACCTTCGTCGAAACCGGCGGCGTCGGCTGCTGCGGCTGCCTCGTGGTCTCGCTCGATCCGACCCCCACCGTGTGGGAAGGGATCTCGCTGCCGGTCGGTCTGCCGTTCTTCGCGGTGATCTCGACCTGCTTCACGCAGAGCTACCGCATCGAGACGTTCGATCTTCAGATCCCCGCGATGCCGGAGCTGGTCGGCGTCACGTTCTACGGCGCGGTGCTGCTCGTCGACGCGTCGCTCACGCAGTTCTCGTGGAGCGACCAGTTCCCGCTGACGATCACGCTCTGAGAGCCTGATCCGCGCGCTTCCGGCCGACCGCGTTCCCCCGCGGTCGGCCGGTTCCATTTCCGGAGGCGCCGACGCCTCGGACCGTCGCGCGCGGCGGTCGACTATCCTTGCGCGCAATGGCGCGCACCGCCCGAGTTCTCGCCGCAGCGACGATCGCCCTCGCGATCTCGGCGTGCGGTTCTCCGTCGGCCGAAGCGCCGGCGGATGCACGGCGGCTCGCCGCGTCGCGACCGAGCGAGTCCGACCGGCTCGCCGGCGTCTCGGAAGATCGGCTTCGCGCGGCGCTCTCGGACATCGTCTTCGACCTGATCCGATGGAACGCGCCGCCGCCGTCGCGTGACCGGATCGCGGCGCGCGTCGCGGAGGCCCTCGCGGCCGCGGGACTCGTCGACGAGGAACGGCGTGCGCGCGAAACGGACGTGATGCGCGAGGTTCTCTTCGACCTTCACGTTCGACTGAATCCCCGGCCCGACCCGTCGCCTCCCGCAGAAGGCGCGGTCGTCGACGCCGCGAGGATCGAGGACTTCGACGGGGCGAAACGGAGGTGCGCGGGTCACATGGCCTGGCAACTCGTCGCGCGCTTCCCCATGTCGTCGCCTCACCCGCGTCCGCAGCCTCGACGCCTCGACGCGGAGGACGTCGAAGCGCCGAATGCCGCGGAAGACCGTCGCCGCGTGTCCTGGAGGACGCTCTCAGGGTTTCCGTACGAAGCGGGACGAGCGCTTCCCGACGATGTGCTGCGCATCGACGGCCGATCGGCGACCGTGCGCGGGTTTCTCGACCTGCAACATCTCGAGCACGAGGGGATGGCCTTGCTGCTCGAGGGCTTCCCCTGGAGTTCCTCCTGCGCGCCGCAACCTCAGAGTCCCTTGGACGTCGTCGTGATCCCGGCCGCCGGAGCGGACTGGATGCGGCGATTGCGGGGTCCGGTGATCGTGACGGGCCGGATGGAAGTCGGCGAACAGGTTGAAGACGGCCGGGTTGAGAGCGTCTACCGCCTCAGGATCGACGGACCCGAGGCCGTGCGACCGGTCGATTGACGGTCGCGGACGACCCGCGGGGACGGCCGTCGGAGCTTCCGCGGTCGCCGTTTCGTAGACTTTCGAGCCATGGCCCAAAGCCTCTTCCGTCGCGGCGCGGCCGCGGCCGCGATTCTGATCGCCGCGACCTCTGCGGCGCGCGGACAGCAGCCCGAGTCGCGCCCCGTTCCGGAGGTGTCGAAGGGCGCGACCGAGCGTCCCGTCTCCGCCGACGCCGCCGAGTCCCGTCCGCAGTCGCGACCGAAGCCGACGTCCCCCGACGTGCCCGAGTGGTCGAAGGACCCGCTGCTTGACGGCATGAAGGCCGTCGTCCGCGACCTCGTGCTCAAGGGGTTCGAGGAGGAGCGCAAGGCGGAGCTCGCCGACCGGATCCGGAAGATTCTCGAAACCGGCGACGTCGGCGACGACGCCCGACGCGCGCGCGAATCCGACTCGCTGGCGGCGACGCTGCTGTCGATCCAGCAGGACTACCGACCGAAGGGCTCGACCGACCCGAAACGCCTCCTGACGCAGGACGAAGAGCAGCGTGTGCGCCTGATGGCGGAGACGCTGTCGCGCGACCTCTACCGCAGGTTGCCGAAGGCCGCGGCGCCGTTGGACGCGAGCGGCAATCCGCACACCGGCCTGTACCGCGCCGCGCCGGTGCTCAATCCTCCGCCCGGCTACCGCGCGCTCGATTGGAAGACGCTCGGCGGCTTCGAGTACACGGAAGGCATGAAGCTTCCGGAGGAGGTGCGGAAGCTCCACGGCGAGAAGGTGGCGATCGCCGGCTACATGTTCACGCTCAGCGAGTTCGAGAACATCCGCGAGTTCATGCTCGTCGAGTCGCTGTGGTCGTGCTGCTTCGGCGTGCCGCCGACGGTGAACCAGGTGCTCGTGGTGAAGATCGACGGGCGCAAGGGCGTCGAGTACACCGGCATGCCGGTCATGCTCCTCGGCACGCTGGACGTCGGCGAGAAGATCGAAGACGGCTGGGTCACCAGCCTCTATCGCATCCGCCTGCAGGGCCCGGCGGCGGTCAAGCCCATCGAGTGACGCGCGCCGCGCCGGGAGCGGCGTCCGACGGCCGTTCTGTACACTCCGCGGTCATGACGGACCGCATTCTTCGCCGCGGCGCGACCGCGGTCGCGTTGTGGATCGTCGCGACCGGGCAGGTGCGCGGGCAGTATTCCGATTCGCGCCCCGTTCCCGAGAGGCCGACGGGCGCCGCCGAGTCCCGTCCGCACTCGCGGCCGAAGGCGACGTCGCCCGACGTCCCCGCAGGGTCGAAGGACCCGCTGCTCGACGGCATGAAGGCGGTGGTGCGCGACCTCGTGCTCAAGGGCTTCGAAGACGAGAGGAAAGCGGAGCTCGTCGAACGCATCCGGAAGATCCTCGAAGCCGGCGACGTGGGCGACGACGCTCGCCGCGCGCGCGAGTCCGAGTCGCTCGCCGCGACGCTGCTCACGATTCAGCGGGACTACCGGCCCAAGGGGGCGACCGATCCCAGGCGCGTTCCGACTCAGGACGAGGAACAGCGCATGCGCATCATGGCCGAGACGCTGTCGCGCGACCTGTACCGCAGACTTCCGAGAGCCGCGGCGCCGACCGACGCGACCGGCGCGCCTCACACCGGCCTGTATCGCGCGGCGCCGGTTCTGAATCCGCCGCCCGGTTACCGCGCCGTCGACTGGAAGACGCTCCGCGGGTTCGAGTACGCCCAAGGCATGAAGCTCCCGGAGGAGGTGCGGAAGCTCCACGGAGAGAAGGTCGCGATCGCGGGCTACATGTTCCTCGACGGCGGCGACGCCGGGAATCTCCGCCGGTTCATGGTGATCGAGTCGCTCTGGTCGTGCTGCTTCGGCGTGCCGCCGGACGCGCCGAACCAGATTCTGCATGTCAGCATCGACGGCCGCAGGGGCGTCGAGTTCGTCGGCCTGCCCGTGATGCTGCTCGGCACGTTCGACGTCGGCGAAAAGATCGAGGACGGTTGGGTCGTCAGCCTTTACCGCATCCGTCTGCACGGCCCGTCGGCGATGAAGCCGCTCGAGTGACCGGCGCGGCACGGCATCCGGCGCTCTGCGCCGTCCTCTTCGCCGCGGCCGTCGCGGGCGCCTCCACGGCCCAGGAGTCCGCGCCCGCGGCCGAGTCGCGCGCCGTCGACTGGCGTCGGCTGCTCGACCGCGCGAACTCCGACAACCCGTACTTCTCCGCCGGCGCGACGAAGGTCCTCGAAGCCCGCGGGCTCGAGGCCTGGCCCGCGCTCGACTCATTCGTGCGACGCAGGTCGATCTACGCCCTCTCGGCGCCGGTCACGACTTGGCTCGGCAAGCTCGACCATCCGCCCGCCCGCGCGCTGCTGCGCCGCGCCGCGCGGGACCCCGAGTTCCCGTGGCGTCCCTACGCCGTACGCGCGCTCGCCGAGGCGCCGCGCGAAGACGACCGCGCGCTGTTCCGTGATCTGCTCGAGGATCCGTTGCCCGCGGCGCGCGAGGCCGCGGCGGAAGGGCTGGGGCGCTGCCCGGCGACGGCGTCCGACGACGAGACGGCGGCGTTGCGAGCGCGCCTTGCCGACTCTTCGTTCGACGTGCGCGCGGCGGCGGCCGACGCGCTCTTCAAGCGGGGGGACCGCTCGGCGCTTCCGGTGATGGTGGACGCGCTCGACCTGGTCCGCCGGTTCTTCGACTTGGACTTCGGCGAGATCGCGCGGCGTCGCGCGTGGGCGTTGGTCGCGCCGATCGCCGGGGAAGGCGTGCCGTACGACCCGGGGGCGCCCCCCGAGCACCGGGCGTTCGCGATGACGATCCTGCGCCGCCGGCTCGCGCTCGACGCGTCGCCCGACGGCGCCGCATCGCGCCCGGCCGCATGGGCGCCCGACGTCGACCGCGTCGTGTTCGGCCTCGAGGTCCGGTCGTGCCGCCGCGGCGACGCCTTCCTCCGGCTCACCGCCGAAGGCGACCTCGTCACCGGCCAGTATGACCTTAAAGCCGGTCGCATCCCGCCGGCGCTCCTTGCGACGCTGAGGGAGGAGATCGAACGCGCGCGCGCCGTCCCGGAACGACCGCTTTACGGCCGGCCGGGGTGCGACTTCGAGCGCTACTACCTCCCGGACGAAGACGGCCTCCGGCGGCTGACCGTCGGCCCCGAGGGGCGCCCCGCCGGCCTGACCCGCCTCGCCGCCCTTCTGACCGAAGCGCTTCGCGAGACCCAAGGCGACGTCGCGGCCGAAGCGCACCTCCGAAGGACCGCGCCGTTCGCGGGCGTCGACGACTACGGAGCCGAGGGCGAAAGCGACGACCCCGACGGGGGCTGAGGGCGATCAGGCTTTCGGAAACGGGGCGGACGGATGGGCCCCGCCCTGCCGCCCGGTCGCCGCGGGCCGCCCTCCGCTCTCGCAAGCTCCTGAAAAACGTGTGATTCCGCGGAAGAGATCTTCGTTGACTTTTTTTGCGGCAGGGGGTTAGGGCTCTGGCGTCCGGTCTCGCCGCGACGATATACTCCGCGCTCCAAGGCCGGGTCTCCGTCCCCACGAAGACGCGCGTCACCGTCAGCCAGGTTTGCGCAGTGCCCCCGCCCCGGTCGATGACTCGATCGGCGGTCGGTCGGCGGCAAGCCGGGCGGCGAGGTCTATTTCACCCTTCTCGGAGTCGGGTACCGACATGAAGGTCACGCTGGTGCACTGGTCGCGCGGCGACCGCGAGTTCCATCCCGGGCTCGCGGCCTTGTCGGCGATCCTGAAACGCGAAGGGCACGAATGCCGCGTCATCGTGGACGACAACACGATGACCGCCGACGACTACGCGCGGCACGTCCGCGAGTGGGGGCCGGACATCTTCGGCTTCACCTGCATGTCGTTCCAGTGGCAGCCGGTCATGGAACGGACCCGCTGGGTGAAAGCGGCGCGGCAGGAGCTGCCGGTGATCGTCGGCGGTTACCACCCGACGGCGCTGCCGGAGATGACGCTCCGCCACGACGCGGTCGACTTCATCTGCCAGGGAGAAGGCGACTTCGCCCTGGTCGAACTGGCCACGAAGATGGAGCGCGGCGAAGACCTCACCAAGATCCAGAACATCTGGGCGAAGGAAGTGCGCGGCGGCGAGACCGTCATTCACCGCAATCCGATCCGGCCGCTGATCGACGATCTCGACACGCTCCCCATGTGGGACCGGGACTCGTTCGACATGGATCGGCTGCTGCAGGACGTCGGCAAGCTCGCCCTCGTGTGGGGCAACGAGATCATGCCCGTCTATGCGGGACGCGGCTGTCCCTACGCGTGCACGTTCTGCGCGAACAGTTCGTGGCTGATGATGTACCGCGGCAAGGGTCGCTTCACGCGGAAGCGCTCGGTGCCGAACGTCATCGAAGAGCTGAAGTTCCTGAAGGACCGCTACCGCATCAAACGGTTCGAGTTCTGGGACGAGATGTTCTGCCTCGGCACCGGGTGGCTCGAGGAGTTCTGCAACGCCTACGGCAAGGACATCGGCCTGCCGTGGACGGCCTTCGTCCGCGCGGAAACGGCCACCATCCCGAACCTGAAGATGATGAAGCAGTCCGGCTGCCAGATCCTCGCCATGGGCGTGGAGGCGGGCAACGAGGACTACCGTCGCCAGCACCTCAAGAAGCGCACGACGGACCGCATCATCATCGAGGCCTTCGACAACTGCCGCGAGGTCGGCATCGAGACGGTGGCGTCGAACATCATCGGTCTGCCCTACGAGACGCCCGAGCTGGTGCGCGAAACCATCGCGCTCAACCGGCGCCTCGACCCGAACGCGCTCTACTTCTTCCACTTCGCCCCGCTCCCCGGCACGGAGCTGTACGACGTGTGCAAGAAGGAGGGCTACCTGCCTGAAAACCAGGAGTTCTGGTACGAGTCCGCGGACAACATGATCCACCAGCCGTCGATGTCCGAAGAGGACCTCGACCGCGTGTGGCGCGAGTTCCGCGAGCTGCAGCGGGAGATCGAAAAGAAATATGAATGAAAGCCGGCGAGGCCGGCTTTCAAAGGGC
>DASPNK010000586.1:0-2062 GCA_035626575.1 Planctomycetota bacterium
CGCGAAGAGGAAGGACTTCTTGGAAGCGGACGCGTCGGCGACGGCGCCGATCATCGGCGCGAGGAGCAGCACGGCGAGTTGCGACGCGGCGCCGGCCCACAGCCACAGCGGCTCGCCGCGCGCCTTGTCGCCGACGACCACGTTCGCGAAGTACACCGGGTACATCGCCGTCACGATCACCGTCGTGAACGACGAGTTGGCGAAGTCGAAGCCGCACCACGCCGCTTTTTCGAGGCGCGTCGGCGGCGGGAAGCCGGGCACGGCGGTTCGTCCCGCGGCGGTCGCTTCCGGCGCGCCGTCGTCGTCGACCGCCCGCGCGCGCGGCGCCTCGACGTCCCCGTGCGGCGCCGGCGCCATGCGTCAGCCGCGGCCCCGGGCGAGGAGCGTCCCGGCGAAAAACACCGCGAAGCCGCCGAGCCCGTACTTGAACATGTCGGCCTCCGACATGTCCCCGCCGAACGCGACGATCACCGCATACCCGGTCAGGGTCAGTCCGACGAGCTGCAGGAGACGTCCGAGGCGCGACACGGCGGGAACTTATCACTCGACGCGGACGCCGACGTCGGCGCCGCAAGCCGCGGAGTCGCGTCGAAAAACAGCCGAACGCGACGTCCCGTCGAACGGATTCCTCGGGCGTCGCGTTATGACGGGCCGATGGCGCCCTCGCCGGGCCCGCGGTTCAGCTTCGGCGTCCGCGTCCACCCCACCTTCATCCACCTGCTGTTCCTGCTGCTGATCGCGTCCGCGTGGCGCGGCGACGACGCCGCGACCGTCGGGCGCCTTCTCGCGGGCTTCGCGCTCACCGCGGCCGTCCTGCTCGCTCACGAAGCGGCGCACGCGCTCGTCGCGCGGCGTTACGGGATCCAGGTGGACGAAATCCTCCTGCATCCGCTCGGCGGCATGGCGAAGCTCCTCTGGCGGGCCGACGACCCGGCGCTGGAGGTGCGCGTCGCGCTCGCGGGACCGCTGACGAATCTCGTCCTGGCGGGCGCGTGCGCCCTCGCGCAGGCCGCGACGGAACTCGACCCCGGAAGCTTCGGCGCGCACCTGCTCGAGCTCGGCGTCGTCGTCAACCTCGTCCTCGGGCTCGGAAATCTGTTGCCCGCCTTCCCCATGGACGGCGGCCGCGTCCTGCGCGCGGCGCTTTCCATCCGCCGGGGCAGGCTCGTCGCCACGCGCATCGCCGTCCGCATCGGCCGTCGGCTCGCGTTGCTGATCGCGCTCGCCCCGTTCGTGCTGATGGCCGTCGCCGAAGTTTCCGCGGTCGTCCTCGTCGCGCTTCCTCTCCTCGCCGCGACGGTGTTCCTTCTGGGCGAAAAGGAACGGCTGACCGCCGAAGCGCAGGCGTTCCTGTCGGGCGAGCGCCCGCCGCGGCGTCCGCCGAACGACGCGCCTCCGCGCCCCGACGACGCTCCGCCCCGCTTCGACGACGCCGAGCGCCGCGCGCCGCCGCGCGACGGCGGGGTGATCGACGCGAGCGGGTCGTCGCGCGTGATCGAGTGAGCGCCGCGCGTTTTCGAGGTCGCCGCGGCGACGCCCGAGGCCGGTCGATTCCGCCGTCGGGAGGTTTCGGAAATGAGAGACCCGTAGAGACCGGAGGACGGAACGATCTCCGGCGCATCTCCCTCCGCGCTGGGCGAAGCGCTTCGTCGACGCGACGGCGCGACGCCCGATCCCCTGAGGAGGTCGGCATGAAGATCCCGTTCGCATCGTTGCTCGTCGCCGCCGTCGGCGTCGGCCTGGTTCCCGGTCTGCCCGCGTCGAAGGCCCGCGCTCAACTCACGAAGACGGTGACGGTGGCGCCCACGTCCGGACCGGCGTCGCCGTGCCGGTGTCAGGACGTGACCATCGTCGTCGTGTACGGGACGAACGGGTCGATCACCTTCGTCGCGAACGACGCCTCCGTGTCGCCGTCGACCACGTCGTACTCCGTGTCCACGAGCGTCGACGTGGGATGTCCTCCGGGGTTCGACGTGATGCCGGGAACGGATATCGGCGCCCACACCACCAACGGCGGAAGCGGCAACGGGACGACTTCGGTGCCCTCCGCTTCGGCGGTCGG
>DASPNK010000587.1:0-2867 GCA_035626575.1 Planctomycetota bacterium
GCGGCGGCGCGGCTCGTCGCCGAGGCGTCGTTCCTCGCGGGCGTCGGGAAATACGAGCCGTCGGCCGGCCCGCCGCACCGCGCGCGCGTCGTGCTCCGCTACGCCGCGCATCGGCAGTTCGAGCCGTCGGTCGTCGTCGACGTCTCCGACGTCTTCGAGCGGAAGCGCCGGGCGTGCCTCGCGTATCGCAGCCAGTTCTTCGACCCGGCTTCGAAGGAGCCGGAAACGTACATCTCCGGCGAGCGCTTCTGGGCCTGGTGGGAAGGGCGCGCCCGGCATTACGGCAATCTCGTCGGAGCGGCGTACGGCGAGCCGCTGCTGCTCGACGGCCCGGTGCGCCTCGACGACGTCGTCGGCGCTTTCGCCGACTACGGCTATTACCCGAAGACGTCCTCGCGATGATCGCCTCCGACCGCCCGCTCCGCATCGGCGTCGCCTGCTATCCCACGTTCGGCGGATCCGGCGCCGTCGCGGCCGACCTCGCCTGCGCGCTCGCGGCGCGGGGCCACGAGGTGCACGTGATCTCGTACGCCACGCCGGTGCGGTTCGAGCCGGGCCCGGGGCTCACGTTCCACGAGGTGGACGTCTCCTCGTATCCGTTGTTCAAGTTCCCGCCGTACGAGATGGCGCTGTCGAGCCGCCTGTCGGACGTCGCGCTCCGCCACGGTCTCGACGTCATCCACGCGCACTACGCCGTCCCGCATTCGGTGGCGGCGTACCTCGCGCGCGAAATCGTCGGGCGCGAGCGGTTGCGCGTCGTGACCACGCTCCACGGCACGGACATCACGCTCATCGGATCCGATCCGGCCTACCGGCCGATGACCCGCTTCGCGCTCCGGCGTTCCGACGCGGTCACCGCGGTGTCGGAGTATCTGCGCGACGAGACGCGCCGCGTCGTGTGCGACGACTGTCGCATCAGGGTGATCGGCAACTTCGTCGACGCCGAGCGCTTCCATCCGCGGCTGCGCGGCGCCGGCCGCGCGCGCTATGCGCGGCCCGCCGAGAAGCTGCTGGTCCACGCCAGCAACTTCCGCCCGGTGAAGCGCGTCGCCGACGTCGTGAAGATCTTCGCGTTGACCGCGCGCGCCTTGCCGGCGCGCCTCGTGATGGCGGGCGAAGGCCCGGAGCGCGCGACCGCCGAGCGCGTCGCGGCCGAGCTGGGCGTGGCCGATCGCGTGAGCTTCGTCGGCGCCGTGTCCGACGTCGAGCGCCTCCTCGCGAATGCGGACGCCTTCCTGCTGCCGTCCGACGGCGAGTCGTTCGGCCTCGCGGCGCTGGAGGCGCTGGCGTGCGGAACGCCGGTGGTCGGCGCCCGCGCGGGCGGTTTGCCGGAGGTCGTCACCGACGGCGTCGACGGCGTCCTCGAGGCGGTCGGCGCCTGCGAGGCGATGGCGGCGCGACTGGTCGATCTGCTCCGCGCGCCGGAGGCCTGGGCGAGGGCGGGCGCGGCGGGGCGCGCGAAGGTCGAAAGGTTCTTCCGCAGCGAGCTGGTCGTGCCGGTGTACGAGGCGGTCTACCGCGAGGCGCTCGCGGACTGACGCTTACGCGGCGCCGGGCTTCAGCGTCGCAAGGCGGCGCGCGGCGAGGTCCCCGAGGTCGGCGGAAGGCGCGAGGGCGCCGTCGCGGGCGCGCATCGCGTCGAGGGCGGCGCGCGCCGCGACCGCGAAGGCGGCCACCACGCCGCGCCCGTCCGCCGCGACGGTCTCGGCCGACGGTCGGCCGGAGCGGTTGAATGCGCGCGCCAGTTCCGCGGTCGGGATCGCGTCGGCGAGATCGCGCTTGTTGTACTGGTAGACGATCGGCGTCGCGTCGAGGTCGCGACCCGCCGCAGCGAGGCGGCGCCGGAACGCGCCGTGAGCGACGAGCCCCCGGGACGCCGCGTCGGGCGCGCCGTCGACGACGAAGAGGAACGCGTCGGCGGCGGACTCCAGCTGCCGCAACGTGCCTTCGCGCGCGACCGGACCGGTGCAGGCGACGAGTCGGAGGCGCACCGGCCGGCCCGCGGCCGAGGCGAGGTCGGCGGGCGAAGCTTCGAGCGTGTAGATGCGATCGTCGTCGGTGCGCAGCGTCGCCAGCCGCACGTCGCCCCACGCCGAAAGCGCGCCGGCGAGATAGCGGAGCGTGGTCGCCTTGCCGGCGTGCGGCGCGCCGACCAGCGCGATGTGGGCGCAGAGCGGGGAATCCGCCCCCTCGTTTCGGTTCATCGACCCTTCGCCGTCCCCCGCGGCGAAAAAAGCGCCGCGCCGTTATCTTCTTTCGTCCGCGGGCCGCGGCGACTTGACGCGCGGTCGCCCGCGTCGGCCATGAAGCGCATCTACCTCGACCACAACGCCGCGACGCCGACCGATCCGCGGGTGATCGAGACGATGCGACGGTGGTGGACGGACTGCGGCAACCCGTCCAGCCTTCACGCCGAAGGGCGCGCCGCGCGCCGTGCGCTGGAGGACGCCCGCGAACACGTCGCGGCGCTGATCGACGCGCATCCCGCGGAAATCGTGTTCACGTCCGGCGCCACGGAGTCGAACGTCCTCGCGCTCCGCGGCGTGACGGCCGCCGCGGGCCCGCGGCGGATCGTCGTCTCGGCGATCGAGCATCCCTGCGTGCTCGACGCGGCCGAGGCGCTCGCCGCGGACGGATTCGAGGTCGCGCGCGCGCCCGTGCACGGAGACGGCCGGCTCGACGTCGACGTCTTCGCGCAGCTCCTCGCGACGCCCGCCGCGGGCGCCGCGGTGATGGCCGCGAACAACGAAACCGGGGCGCTTCAGCCGATCGTCGACGCCGCGGCGCTTTGCGCCCGTGCGGGCGCGAGGCTCCACGTCGACGCCGCGCAGATGCCGGGAAAAGCGCCGTTCACGACGGCGCTCGAG
>DASPNK010000588.1:0-2718 GCA_035626575.1 Planctomycetota bacterium
GGCGGCTTCCGCGGCGCCGCGGGCGGCGCGCTCGGCCGACGCGTCGGCCTCGTCGACCCGCGCCTTCAGCTCGGCGAGCCGGCGCATCGCCTCTTCGAGCGAGGCGACGTCGAGCCCCAACGCGCGGTCCGCCTCGGCCCGCTGCCGTTCGTAGTCGGCGCGCAGGGAGTTCAGCGCCTTCGCCGCCTCGGCGAGCCGCTCGCGGTCCGCCGCGTCGAGACGGTTGCGAAGGTCGGCGGTTTCGTCTTTCAGACGCTGCTGTTCGTCGCGGACGGCGCCGAGCGCCTCCATCTGCTTTTCGAGCTCCTCCGCTTTCTTCTCCAGCTCGGAGGTCTTCTCCGGCTTCTCGAGGAGAAGCTCGAGGATCGCCTGAAGCCGACCGAGGACCTGGTCGGCGTCGCCGAGCGCGGCGAGGCGTTCGTTGGCCTTCAGGCGGTCGCCCACGCTCGCCATGCGCTCTTCGAGCCCGGACGTCTCCAGCTCCTTCAGGGCGCGGTCGAGCAGTTCGACCGAGTGGTCGCGCCCCTCCTTGGCGAGGCGCCCGCGCAGCCGCTCCATGCGCCCCTTCAGCGACCGGAGGCGCCGCAGGGCGTTCTCCTGCTCGCGGATGACCGCCTGCAGCTCCTTGTCCACGTCGGAGGCCGGATCCTGCGCGGGGGCGACCCACGTCGCCGCGGCCAGCGCGATCCAGAGCGCCGCGAAGCGGCGCGGTCGGAGAGGTGCGTCCATGTCGGACCCTCGGCGCCGGGGCGAGCCGGCGGTCACTTGGTGAGCTTCTCGGCCTTGCCCTTCACGCCCTTCTGAAGGTCGATCAGGTCGCGAAGGCCTTGGATGACGTCCAGGTAGTCCTCCCACGCTTCGAGCTTGTCTTCGAGCGCGCGAAGGTCCTCGATCAGGGCCTGCTGGCGCGTGCGGGACTCCCGCAACAACTCCAGACGGTCCTCCGGCCGCGCCGTGAGGCCGGCCTGCGCGGTGAAACGGGTCGCCTCCGGCGCACGCTCCGCCGCGGCGCGCACGAACAGGTCGAGGATGACGACCAGCCGTCCCAGCAGTTCGCCTTCGTTCGCCTGGGCGCGCGTGCGCCCGAGCGCCTCGCCGTAGATCTTGAAAGGGTCGGTCTCCGCCGTGCCCCGGTAGATCTCCGACAGCACCGCGAGCAGCTTCTCGGTGAGATTCCCGCGGTCGAGGCGGTTGTAGAGGTATCCCTCGAACACGCGCATGAACTGACGGGCGGCGCCGCCCAGTTCGGCCGTGATGCGATTCAGGCCCGTTTCGATCTGGCCGAGGCGCGGACCGAAGGTCCCGGCCGCGGCGCCGTCGCCGCCCGCGTCGCGGAGCAGCTCCTCGGTTTCGGCGAGGCGCGCTTCGGCGAGGACGGTGATGTCGCGCACGCGGTCTCTGAGGCGGGTCTGCCGCTGCGCCAGCTCGCGCTCGACCTCGGGCGGCGTCAGCACCTGAAGCAGGTACTCGTAGTCGCCGAACTGACGGTGCGGCTCGGGCTGCGCCGCGCTGACGCGGTTGTCTTCGACCAGCACCTTGAAGCGCGCACGCTCGCCGACCTTGATCCCGCCGAAATCGGCGAGCGACAGATCGCGGTAGAAGGGGACCGACCGGCCGCCGAGCGGCTGCAGCGCGTCTTCGGCGCGGAGCGGCAGCGCCTGCGCGAGCGGTTCCTCGCCGGCCGCCCAGCGGATCTCGAGGCCGGCGACGCCGAAGTCGTCGGTCGCCGTGCCGCGGAGCGGCACGACCGCGTCGGGAGTGACGACGAGGGCGTTCTGCCAGGGCATCTCCACCTGGACGCGGGGCGGCTGATCGGGTTCCGCGGTGAGCACGTAGCGCGGCGCTTCGACCGACTGGATGCCGTTCCCGCCCTTCAGGCGATAGGTGTAGAAATCGCTCTGGGCGAGCGTGAACTCGTGGCGGTAGGCGCCGTCCTGCCCGGGCGTCAGCCGCACGTCGCCCGCCTTGTCGAAGGCGAGGTCGAACGCCTCGAGCGGCATGTTCGCTTCGAAATGCATCACGACGCGCGTGCCTTCGGGCGCGGCGAGGTTGGCGTCGCTCGTGGTCCTCGCCGGCACGCCGGTGTAGGGCGGCGGCGCGAGGTCGATGCGGAAGCTCTGGACGCGCGGTGCGCGCGCGACGCGGATTTCGAGTACCGGCTCCTCGTCGTCGTCGTCGCCTCCCGTCGCGTGGAGCCGCAGCGACTGCGTCAGCGGGGGAAAAATGTGCTGGAACCAGCCTTTACCGCCCGGGCGACCCATCGCCGTCGTCTGCGCCCTTTCGGGCGCGTCGACCGGGACGACGGTCAGCTCGACCGCCGAGGGCATCTTTCCCCGCACCGTCGCCTGCACCTGCAGCGGCGTCCGCTCCGGGACGTTGACGATGCGGCGGCCGTCTTCGTGCACGACGCCATATTTGTCCTCGTCGACCACGGCCAGGTCGATCGTCGTCTCGCGCGGCCACGGTTCGTCGCGAAGGAGCACCATGCGCCGGAACCACAGCCCGGCGAGGTCGGGCGCGAGCGCGGCGCCCGCGGCCAGGACGCCTGCGGCGAGAAGCGCCGCGAGGACGGGCCGGCGCGCCGGGCGCGCGTCCCACGCCGTTCGGAAGTCGCGGTCCTCGAGGTCGCGCAACGTGCGTTCGATCGCGCCGCGGATCAGCTCGGGAGACTCGGCGGTGCGGCCCGCCTCGAGGTCGGCGTGCAGCTGCAGCGACGAG